>WJKG01000052.1 GCA_014729205.1 candidate division GN15 bacterium
CCCCCCCGCCGCAGTACCAATATACCCCCTGCCACGCCGACCGCTTCACAGACGTGAGGACAACTGCTCGCTCATACACGTCCCCATAAGCCCCACATCAGCGTGTGCGTGCCGGCCCCGGTGATGCTGTAAGACTTCTGCGTCCCGTCCACCGTCCCGCCGACCTCGTCCCGGAGCACCCCCGTCGATGCAAGAACCCCGGCTACGCGTAGCTGATCTCGCTCAAGGACAGCCCCTGCTCGGGCTCTCTCCGCTACGCCACGCCACACGTCCCCAACGCCCCACGCCGCTTGTATGTCAGTACACAGTCAGTATGGCGTCCCGATATATCTCCACTCGGCCATCAGGTCGAGGTGCGCGTCGTAGTCGGCCTCGCAGAAGAACGTCGCCTGCCGCCGATTCCCCCGCTGCGTCACATGGTGCCGAACACCCGCAGCAACCACTCTCGCAAGCCTCTGCCATGCCCCCACAGTACCGCCCCGACACCGCCATGGCAACAAAGAATATATATGGTGTCAACAAATTTATTACGGCTTTGCGCTGCGTGACGAGGTCCATATAATAGGTGCCCGTCCCCAATATCCGCCTTATCCAAGGTTCAGCCGACGCTATTTCCAGCGGAGTTCGGTCAGTTCCTCCTCGGTGCGGATGAACCTGATCGTGCCGTCGTTGAGAAGGACGCAGCCGCCCTTCGGATCATGGTTATCAAAGGTGAACAACTCCGGCCCGCCCTGTTGGTTCCAGCCGGGCTTCGCCTCGAATAGCAGGACCGTGTCAGGTGGTGAGTTCGGCTCACAATTTGGATTCATGGCGTAGTCAGAAACCCATGAGAGAGCCACATCACCGGTTCGCTCTGCGTGATTTGCCTCGTCGATGGGTTCATCCGCAGAGGTATCCATGTGCTCGCTCTCATTCGGGCACCTGAAGAGTGCGGCTATGTCCGCATCGCTGTACGTCTGCCCCACGCGTTCTCCGCCACGACTAGTTTGCCGTTGCTGCAGATGTTCCACAATGGCATCGCACCACCGGCGCGGAGCAGGATACGTCGATTCCTGACTGCGCACCACGTGATCAAAATGAAGTCGTCTCAGGGACATTGCACACCAGAAGCGCAGCCTAAGGTCTTGAAGTCCTGGCGGATCAAGAATCCGCGTGTTCAGCGACTTCGCTGGATATCGGAAGATCGCACCACTGCCACTGATCACCATACGCGAGTGAACGTCCAGCTGGGCCATCCGCCTGCCATCGCGGTAGCAGACGACCTCGAGCCCGGGTGATGTTTCCTTGTTCCAGGTACTGCCCTCGTGGACGCCCTGGTTCACATCTTCTGCAAAAGCTCTGATCGCATCCCGGTCCTCAACCGCCCAAGAATCGAAGGACGCTATGTATTTCTCCTCTTGCGCACTGAATATACCTTCTATCCTGCCAAAGAAATAGCCCATAGCCCCAACCGGAGCTTGAAGTTCTAGACGGGTACACTCGTTCAGATCAGGCGGGTTCCGACGACAGCCAGAGCAGTGGAGTAGAAGAGTCGAAATCATCAAACACGAGATGCTTACCCGAATTCCTCTTGACTGATATATGCTGTAACTAAGATGCTTCATCCTAGCAGAGCCTTTCAACATTGAAATAGCCTACACACTGCGCAGCACATGATTCCCAACGACGACCTTGCTTCGCGCAAAATACGTTGGATCCCCATTCAATAAGCCGACCCCTTCTTATATACACCAAGCGCGCCTTTGAACCAATCCCAAGTCCGCAATCGGGTGTAAACCACCTTATCTTCTTCGTTAAGCGAAGCACTCCAGAGTGGACCCGAATAGTCGTAATCAGCACCTGGCCTGTCGAACTAGCGCAAGAACCATATATCTCCCTCGTTGCCAGTAACATCGTGCCCGCTGTATCTGACCGCCGTCTCCAGCATAGGAGATTGTTTTGTCCCATCTGGGTTCCAGTTGGCCACCTCACAGCTACGCAAGTTAATCACTGCATCTTCACCACCGTTATCGTCCAGAGCCTGCCCGAGACTGCTAAAGAAATCCTTCGTTTTTTGGTCATCGGCAAAGTACGTCTCCTCATCTGTATCCCCAAGACAGATCCAGACAATTGGATCATAAGCGCCAACAGGGGGATTTGCACCGCCATGGCTGAGGATCCAGACGCCATCAATAGTGACCTGCTTCTCAAGGTTGTATGTACCTTCGTACCAATCCCCAATGGTGTTAATGATATGTACTATGTAGTCAGCCCGCGTCATTTCTCCAGCATCGCCCAAGTCGAACCTGTAGTGGAAGTACTCATCATCAGCTGCATTGCTGGCGTACGTGGCACCATCGTAGAATACTACTCGAAGATTCGGGTCGTGCTTCTTCGGGTCGCCGTTCGCGATGCAGCCGGAGGGATCTATGTGGATGGTGGGGTTGTTATAGCAATAGGTGTAGCAATTCATGCCGTCGGCGTAGCCGATGGGGTCGGTTTGGAGGAAGCGGCCGATGTAGGGGTTGTAGTAGCGGGCGCGGTAGTAGTAGAGGCCCGTATCGCCGTCGAAGCGGCGGCCGGTGAACAGGAACGGGTTCGTGTGGTTCGGGTCGGAGGCGGCGACCTGGCCATAGACGTCGTATTCGTAGACCTGGACCGTATCGCCATCGGCATCGCTGAGCGCTACCACCGAGCCCAGGGCGTCGAAGTGGTAGTAGTACACGGCGTTGCTGTCGTTGACGTCGATCATGCAGATCGGCTCATCGATGCCCGGCCCGTAAATGTACTTGCGGAGCAGGTCGCCATCGCCGTCGTACTCGGCGATACAGTGATCG
>WJKG01000053.1 GCA_014729205.1 candidate division GN15 bacterium
ACCGACATTCCGATAATGCCGCCGCCAACTATGACTGCATCAGCCGTTGATTTCATGCTGCCCTCATCCTCCCGGTCAACCGTGACAATGTGATCCGATTCTCAGGCGGAAACTACGAAAAAACGCCGTAAAGTCAAGCCGTTTCAACGGTTTCGGGGTTTCACATCTAAGCGTTTGCAGCTTTGATTGTAATCTGTTTTTGCCTTGCTTAGATCGGTAAAGGGCATACATTGCCCACCATAATGCACCTGCCAAAACTGGAAAGAACACTGCGGCGCTTTCGTCCATCGGAGACGGAAGTCCTGATCATCCTCTCGATTGTCGTCGGCTCGGCGACCGCCGTCGGGGCCATTGCGTTCATTGCCCTCATTGAGCACTTCAACGAACTCTTCTTCGGCTTGACCGATCAGATGCTCGCCGAAGCGGTGGGAGACCAACCACTCAAGTTCTGGCTGCCAATCATCCCTATTCTGGGCGGTTTGCTGGTAGGACCGATTGTCTACAAGTTTGCTTCCGAGGCAAAAGGGCACGGGGTGCCCGAGGTGATGAACGCGGTAGCTCGGCTGGGCGGTATTATCCGGCCCCGTGTGGCTGCAGCCAAGACACTTGCTTCCGCGATATGTATAGGTTCAGGTGGTTCGGCCGGTCGTGAAGGACCCATCGTACAGATAGGCTCAGCCATTGGCTCGACCATTGGTCAGGCATTTCGCATGTCCGGGAACCGTATCAAAATCCTCGTCGGGTGTGGTGCGGCCGCGGGGATCTCCTCGGTGTTCAATGCTCCTATCGCCGGGGTCATCTTTTCGATGGAGATTATCCTGGGCGACTACGCCATCACGACATTCGCCCCCGTCATTCTTTCATCGGTAGTGGCCTCGGTCGTGACCCGCTCCGTGCTTGGCAACTATCCGGCATTCGATGTTCCCAGTTATTCACTGGTCTCGGCGGCGGAGATTCCGTTGTACATCCTGATGGGCGTGCTTCTGGGCGTCCTTGGCGTTGTTTTTACGAAGGTGCTGGACTTCTTCGAGGATGCCTTTGAGAGGCTCAAATTCCCCAATATGCTCAAACCGGCCCTGGGTGGTCTGCTGCTTGGCATTTTGGCCATCTTCTACCCGCAGGTGCTCGCCGATGGTTACGAGACGATTCGCCTGACGTTGTACGGCCAGATAAGTGCGGGGCTCCTGGTCATTCTCGTGGTCGCAAAACTCGCCGCCACCAGTTTTACGCTCGGGTCGGGAAACTCCGGTGGCATCTTTGCCCCGTCGCTCTTCATGGGAGCCGTGGCAGGAGGAGCATTTGGTTCCTTGGTGCACACATTGCTACCCAGCTACACCGCGACACCCGGGGCGTACGCCCTTGTTGGCATGGCCGGTATGGTTGCCGCTGCCACCCACGCCCCCATCACAGCCCTGCTGATAATATTCGAGATGACCTCCGATTACCGAATAATTTTGCCGCTCATGGTCACCGTGGTGTTTTCAGCACTGGTCGCACGACGGTTGTTCGGCCACTCGATATACACTGCCAAGCTTGCCAAGCGCGGCATCGAGATTCGCGGTGGACGTGATATCAACGTACTTAAATCACACACCGTGCGCGAGGTGATGGATGAGGAGTTCAGCACCATCCCCGCCTCGATGCAACTTCCCGAGATTCTGCAGAAGGTGGAGGAGTCTGATGACACCTACTTCGTGGTCATCGGTCGCACAGGGCAACTCAAGGGCGTGTTCACCTTGCAGGATCTACGCTCGATCCTGAGCCATCCCGAGTTGAACGAGCTGGTCGTCGCCCAGGATCTGGCGCCGTCGTATACAACCGTCATCCATCCCGATGTCGACCTCGACGAGGCCAATCGCATATTTGGCTATAAGGGACTGACCATGATCCCGGTCGTTAGTCGAATCGATGATGGCAAGGTTATTGGCGTTCTCAGGCGAGACAAACTGATCGACCACTATAACAAGCGCCTGCTGGACACGCTGCAACAGTAGCCGCGTTCTTGCTTGCTCCGGTTTCCCCGCCAGCGTAGATTCTGTCTATGGCAACCGAGTTTCCCAAACTCCGGCAAGATCTCGAGTATTCTCAGACCGAAGTAGACGGTCAGCTGGTGTACAACATCAAGGATCCTATCACCAAGAGCTACTTCCGGGTGCGCGAGCCTGAGTACTGGCTCATTCAGCAGCTCGACGGCGAGACCAGTTTCGAAACCGTCGCCGAGCGATTCAGCGACAAATACAACATGAACCTGGACGCCGAACAGGTAGGGCAATTCGCCCAGGCGCTGGAGAAACTCTACTTCCTGGAGGGTGCGCGAGCCGAACACGCTACCTCACGTTCCAGTTATCTGGGCGGCGATGGTGACTCGCTCTTTTCCCGGCTGCTGCTCATCAAGATCAAGGCCTTCAATCCCGAACGGTTTCTCAATTGGTTGGTACGGCTCTATCGCCCGTTTCATACCCGTTTCTGGTTCGTCCTGAGTGCGCTTTTCATACTGCTCGGTGTGGCAGTTCTGTTCGCCAATATCGAGACCTTCAGTGTCAACCTGTTTGAGGTGTTCAACCTGGGCTCGGTGGTGACGATTGTCCTTGGCCTGTTCATCATTGTCTCGCTGCACGAGTTCGCTCACGCGGTGGTCTGTCGCTACTACGGGGGACAGGTGCAGGAGATTG
Source organism: candidate division GN15 bacterium (assembly GCA_014729205.1). Taxonomy (GTDB): domain Bacteria; phylum Zixibacteria; class MSB-5A5; order GN15; family FEB-12; genus WJKG01. The sequence goes on from WJKG01000053.1 coordinate 2,673, forward strand.
GCTTCTTGCTGTTGTTCTTTCAACCATGTTTCTACTCTGACCTCAGTGACGCCTGGCTGTTTCCAAAGAAGTCACAGCGGCTGGCGGTGACGTTCGCCGGCCCGTACATGCAATTGTTGCTGCTGGCTGCCGCCGTCCTGCTCTGGCGAGTCACAGTTCCCGGAGAACCGTTCAACGAGCTGGTACGAATTATCGCCATTGTGTGCTGGGTGACGATTCTGTTCAACTTCCTGCCGCTCATCAAGCTCGATGGTTACTACCTGCTCTCGGACCTGGTCGATATCGCCAACCTGCGTTCCAAGTCGTTTGAGTATCTCGGCAATCTGTTCAAGCGGCGGGTGTTAGGCTGGCCGATTGAACCGATCGAAGTCCCCAAACGGCAGCGACGCATTCTCACCTGGTACGCTATCATAGCCGGTCTGTACACTGTCTTCCTGCTTGGATACCTGCTCACGCTGGCTGGGCGTTTTTTGCTTGCGAAGGCAGGAGTGTTGGGGTTGCTTGCTCTGGTGGCAGCGTTGCTGGTGACGCTGCGTACGTACCTGGTGAGGGTAGCCAAAGGAACCGTTCAACATATCAAGTATATGAAATCGCTGTTGCAAAAGCCCGTCCGGCTGACCGTCTACGTCCTCATTATCGTTGTGGTGCTCATCCTGGTACTGGCGGTGCCGTTTGATCATCGGGTCTCGGGTGAAGTTATCGTCCGTCCCGAGGCGCGATTCAGCGTGCTGTTCAACGACTTTGGTCTGCTGGAGAGCAAGCTGGAAACGGGCGGTTCTGAACCACGTAACGCGAGCACCTATCTGCAGATGACCTCCACCGACATGGCTCGTCTGGAGGTGCTCCCGGTAGTACGCGATGGTCAGACCGTCACCAAGGGGGATACGCTGGCAATTGTTCTTTCCAATCAGGTATCCAGTGAAATCAGGGCAGCGCAATCGGAGCTTCGACGACTTGAGCAGCAACTCGCCTTGTTGAAGTCTCCACCGAAACGGGAGGCGGTCGACCGCGCCCAGGCCGAAGTCAATGCTGCTAAGGCGCGTCACGATCGGCTTAAGCGTGAGTGGGAGCGGGTACAGCAAATGCATGCCAAGGAGCTGGCCACCCAGGAAGAGTTGGAATCTGCCGAGGCCGCTTATGAAGTGGCGGTGGCGGAACTCGAGAACCGTCGATCCGAACTGGATCTGCTCAAGGCGCCGCCGAAACCGGAAGAGGAAGCAGTGCTGCTCGCCGGAATCGAGACACAACGGGCCCAGCTCGACTTCCTGACCAGCCAGCTCGACGCGCAGGTGATCCTGTCACCAATTGGCGGAGTGGTGAGCATTCAGTCCGGCGACGGTGAACTCCTGCACGTGATGAACCGCAACAAAGTGGAACTCAAGGTCCCGATCAGTGACTTCGATATCAACCTGGTCGAGGTTGGTCAACCGGTGAAGGTCAAGGTGCGCTCGTTCGCCGACCGCACGTTTGATGGCGAGGTGGTGCATGTACCGCAGGGTGCATCGGGATCGACAACCAGTTCAGAGTTTATTGTGACTGTATCGGTGGACAACACTGAAGGGGTGCTTCTAGGGGGGATGACCGGCTACGCCAAGATACATGTCGGCGAGGCCTCGCTGGCTCGTCTGCTCTTGCGAAAGTTGACATCCAACCTTCGGGTGGAATTCTGGTCTTTGTGGTAATCTATTCCGCTTCCGGAACTTTTTTCCTTGCATATTCGGTGCAGTTCTGTTTCTTTAGGTTAATGATGTCACCAAATTGGCACGTTTTACGTGGGGTCTATTGACCATCCTCTTCATCCGGGCGTAGTTTAGCAACAGGGTATAGTTCATCGGCTGATCGGGGGAGAAAAGCACCTTCCATTGGAAATGGAAGGTTCCTAATGGTCAAACATAGGAGGTGTTACGATGAGTGACTACAAGTTGACCATTGAAGTGCTGGAAGCTCGAATCGCGCCTATTGGCTTAAGCCAGGGCGGTCAGCTTCGTGGCGGTCCCTGGGGTTAAACCGGGACACGCTTCCAGTTTAGGGCAGGTGCACTCATGCGCCTGCCCTTTCTTTTTGGCTCATTCTCGCTGAGAGGCTCTTGATCTCATCGGCAAGGAAGCGGACGGTTCGCTTGTTCATGAAGCCCGATCGCAGTTGATCATCGCTGATACCGGATGCCATCTGCTTCGCAATATCAAGTGCTTGACGGTAGCGGTCGAACGCGTCCTCGTAGGCTCCCTGGCTCCGCTGCAGCTTTCCAGTCAAGATCAAAGCCGTCATCGTCTCAGGCAGCAGGCCGCGTTGTGTTGCGGCAGAATGGGCGCGGTTAAGGTACTGCGCGACCACCTGCTCCTCGCCTTGCCGGAGATGGTACTCGGCCAGGACGATGTTCATCCACGCGAACTCGATATCTTCCTGCATCTGGTCCAGTCCTTGCGAACATTCACGGACCAGCGCCTGAACGTCTTCAGTAGCAGGAGTCTCGCTCTTGAGCCATTGATCAATCAGGCAGTAGTGCATGATCTGTTTCTCACGCCCCAAACCCAGTTCGCCGGCCAGCTGCAGGGCCGCGGCACGGTTCTTCTCGTCCGACTCCAGTCGCACGCGAAGCATATAGGCTTGCAGTTGTTCGCCCTTGTCATTGATGGAGAGCGCCAGCTCAAGAGCTTCTGAGTTGTATGAGAGAGCGCTATCGTAGTCGCCAAGTTGATAGTGGCACCAAGCGCGACCGTTGCGTTCGACTATGCGCAGGCGGTTGTCATCGATCTCACCGAGCACCTTGGCGACATCATCAAGGCAGTTCAACGCAGCATCGAATCGTCCCGATCTGCGAAGCACGGTTGACATGAGGTTGTTGAATACACCGACATGGGGCATGTCGCCCAGGCTGCGCGCCAGATCCAGGCCCTCCTTGAGCCGATAGAGCGCCTCTTTCATCTGGCCAGCGACAATCATCAGTGTCGCCAGGTTCTCCAGATTAAACAACAGCTCCTTCTGGCTGCCGATCCGACGGTTTATCTCCAGTGACTCTGTGAGCGCATCGACGGCCTTGTGCTGACGACCCCAGAGGTAGTAAGTGTATCCAAGATTGTTTAAGGTGCGCGCCATCTCACCGAGGTGCCCGATTTCCTTCTTGAACTGCAGCGACAGGTTGAAGATCCGTTCAGCGCGGCGATAACGTCCCGAGACGACATAGATAGACCCGATGTTGTTCAGAGTCGACGCGACCTCGAAAGTCGCATCGAGTCGCCGTTGCATACTGAGCGCCTGACGGTAGTAGTCCAATGCGTTAGTGTAATCGGTGGCAATCCAGTAGATGTTACCAAGATTGTTTAACGTGTGCGAGAGCTCCAGATCCTGCCCGAGTCGCTTATGTAGCTCAAGTGCCTTGTGGAGTATCTCGACGCCATCATCGAACTTCTGGCGAGCTTTGCACAGGTCTCCGAGGCATTTGTAGGCCTTGCCGAGGATGATATCCTCGTCATGATCCTCGTACGAGGTTACCACCCGGTCATAGGCGGCCTCGGCCTGATCGAGACGACCGGCTTCATGATGAATAAGCCCCTCCAGCAGCAGACACTGGCGAATATCGAACAGATCCCCCGACAGTTCGGCCACGCGTCGCAGGCGCCGAAGCAGCCGTAACGCCTCGCTGGGGCGTTGCTCGTTTTGAAGCTGCGCGGCTGCCTGATGGGTACATCGTTCGGCAGCGACCAGGTCGCCCGCCTGAATCCACAAATTGGCAGCTATAGATAACTGGTCCGCCTGCTCGGCGTAGAGGGCGAGTCGAGTACTGACTCGGCGAATCGTCGAAGGCGTAAGAACCGACCGAAGCAGAGTAAGCTGAGGGTCAATGGGACTCTCGCGCTGCCGATCGGGAAGTACTCCCAGGGTAATCGCGTCTTCGGTAGTGCCAACCGAGGCTGCTTTGATCAACTGTCGTTTGCGTCCAAGCGGGGCATTCGAGAAACGTGCGAGGGTAGTTCTTCTCAGACGGCAAGGCCAGTAGGCACGACCGGCCAGTTGGAAACGCGCGCCATCATAGTTAAGGTGACCACGAGACAAATTGGCTGACAGTAGCATTCTCAACGCTGATACGTCATTTTGAGCCAGCCACACCAAATCTTCATTCTCAGCCTCAGCCAGCCCGGGTACATTGTGCACGGCCTGTCTGAAGTGTGCTTCGCGGTGTACGAAATAGCCCGGTTGAAAGGCCCTTCGGAACGGATACGTCGCCCCGATCTTCTCCAGGTGCTCGCAAACTGCCCACGCCGAGACGGGTCGATCGTGGTCGCTGCGGGCCATGAGGTTGGCTACGAGTTCTGCAATCGACTCGGGGATGTTCATTTCGACAGAGTTCAATAGCGGCGCATCCTCCTCACGGATGGCAGCATTAACTTTCACGGGGTCGTCTTCATCCTTCAGATACGGGTGCCATCCGGCAAGGAACTGATAGGCGAGGACGCCGAGTGCAAACAGGTCTGATCGAACCGAGGATGTTTGCCCATCGATCTGTTCTGGCGCCATATAGCCCACGGTCCCCACACCGATTCGGGTTGACTCTGGTTCGTCCAGTCGGCGCCCGAAGGCGAGGTCGGATAGCTTCGCCCAGAACAGCCTCCCGTCATCAGCGGGAGACAGGTCACGGGGGAGGAAGACGTTTTGCGGCTTAAGATCGCCATGTACGATTCTGACTGCATGCAGGAAATGCAGCGAAACAGCGACCGCTGAAAGCAGGTTGAGTTTTCGTTCAAGAGGGATACCTTTGCGGCAGGCGTCGAGCGTTATCCCCTCGCAGTACTCCATGACCAGATATGGTGTCTCAGAGGTATCAGCATCAAGCACCCGTATAAATCCGGGGAAGCGCTGCCCATGCAGAAGGTCGTATTCGCGTTCGGCAAGCTGGCGAAACTGGTTCAGGGAGTCGTTGTCGTCTTCTCGCGGTTGTTTGAGTGCCACCAGGCGGTTCAGTTGTGCATCCCAGGCAAGTGAGACATCGGCGGTGCCCCCACGACCGAGTGTGCGACGATAGTCGAACCGCCCTGTCGAGGCCGAACTGCTCATTTGGCTCGCGCCGCGGACTTCTTCTTGGGCTGAAAGCGCGGGATGACCATGCGGAAGGTGGAGCCGGCACCCTCGGTTGATTCCACCTGGAGATCGCCGTTGTGTTGCTCCATTATCTTCTTGCAATTGGTCAGACCGAGACCGTGCCCACCCTTCTTGGTAGTGAAGTGGATGGTGAAGATTTTCTCCAGCGTTTCCTTGCTCATACCGGTCCCGTTGTCGGACACCTCGACGCTCACCTTCTCGGTGTCCTTGTCGTAGTTGGCCGCAATCGTGATCTGCCGCTTGAAGTCATCGTTACCTTGCTCGTTATTGATGACGCGTTCCTCGATAGCATCTGCGGCGTTGTTGAGCAGGTTCATGAGGACCTGCTGAATCTGGCCAACGTCCATCTCAACTGCGGGCAGATCGTTCGGCAGGTCAATTGTGAACATGGTACGCTTGAATCGAGGCTGTACCCGAAGCGAGAACAGCAGATCCTCGACCAGGTGGCGGACATCGTAGTTGATAAACTCCGACTCCGGCCGCGAGAAGTCCATTAGGTTGTCGACGAATTTCTTGATCTTGAAGATATTGTCGACAATCGTCTTGCTGTTGAATTTCGCCTTCTCGAATTTAGACTTCTCAATATTGATCGAAAGCAACTCGGCGTTATTCGAGGCAATAGCCAGATAGTTGTTGAGTTCATGGGCAATCGAAGCGGCCATTTCGCCCTTAGCGACCAGTTTCTCACTGAGGATTACGTATTTCTCCATGATGACCTTCTCGGTGATATCCTCAACCGTCATGATCAACCCATCTTCGCCATTAGGCAACCCGGCCAGGGGAGAGATCTTTATGGAAAGGGCCTTTTCGACATATCCAGTGTTGTGGAAGTACCGCGAATCCGAGAACTCTTGTTGAGTTGACTGGGCGGTGTCGATCATGTGCTCCCACCGTCCATGCTCGAATTCGGGAATGAGCTCGATAAACTCAGAGCGCTGATCATCCGGGCCCTTGATGTTAAGACTCTCCAGGTTGAGGTCAAAGATCTCGAGAGCCGCCGTATTGATGGTCAGGATGCGCTTGGAATCATCTATTACGATAATTCCGATCGGCGATTTGTTGATGACCGATTCGTTATACACCTTGAGGTTGCGCATGGACTCGTACAGCCCGGCGTTGTGAAGGGCGATAGCCACCATCTGGGCATACAGCTCGAAGAGGTACAGATCGGACTTCAAGAACATCTTAGCCTGGCTGGAGTTGTCGACGTAGATGACACCGATAGTATGCCCCGCCACTTTGAGCGGCACACACATTATCGACCGGAGGTGCAACTCCACTACCGATTCTTGGTGGGCATAGCGTTCATCTTGCTGGGCATCGGATGTGTAGACAGACTTGCCACTCTTGGCCACGTCCTTTGCAATCGATGTCGAGATACGGAAGTCCTCGTCGTGCATCTCTTCCTGGCAAAGGTTGAAGGCCGTCTTGACCTGTAATTCTCCCTGGTCATCCAGCAGCATGACCAACCCGCGCTCAGCCTGCATAAGCTCAATGGCCTTGCGCATCACCAGTTCAAGAACATCGTCCAGAACCAGAGAGGAGGTCGTGGCCAGGGTAGCCTCGAGCAGTGCTTTCAGATCGGCGGTTGTTTTCGATGGCTCGCCACCCGACTTGATACGGGGGTTGTCCTCGGCTACCTGATCCAAAGTTGCTTCGAGATCTGCGAAAATGTCAGTAGCTGCCGTGTCGTTCTTCGTCATGCTGGTACTTCCGCTGTTTTGGGCGGATGGTGCTCTCTTTTCCCATGTCCGCTCTGTCCTGAACGTCATACCCCGGACGCTCGACTGACCCCCATACAGCCGTGGTCGCGGGCTCCATTGTCTTACTGAGTTATCGGCCACAAATGCCTGTTGTTTGAGCATTTTGGTGCCCAGAGATTGTGCTCGGATAGCCTTTTCCCCGCGCATAATGGCCCTCGCAAGCCAACCCGGGTAATTGGGGGGAATACCGTGTTACTCGGATTGCCGGGGCTCAGAAACGATCAGGTTGACGTAAGATGTTGTAAGGCTAAAAGATATGGTTGAAACGGACCCAGAATTGCAGGTCGTCATTTTCGCCCGTGTCAAGCCGCTTGCTGAGGCTGATCAGGACATCGCCGCCAAATCCCAGCGCCAGGCCGGTACTCTGTTTCAGATCGATGTCACTATCCAGCTTAGCCTCATTGGCGATTTTGCCGGCGTCATACAATGCTGAGAGCGCAATGTCGGAGCCGGGAATTTCGAACCGGTACTCGGCATTGAGCATCCACAAACGAGTACCATAGAACTCCTTGTGCTCATACCCCCTTAGGGTTCCCAAGCCACCCAGGAAGAACCGCTTGTGCATGGGCAAAAAGCCATCGCTCCCTGAGTACATGGCTCGCATTAGAAGCATTGTGTTGTCGGTCATCATCTGATGGCGACGGGCCACGATCGTGTAGCGGCGATAGTCAAATTCCGACTCGACGTCCGGCGATGACCACTCCAGTTCTACCCCCGCTTGCCAGGCCGACCGTTCATAGGGGCTGATCATGTCACGTGTATCGTAGTCCGCCTTGATGAGAAGCGACGCATTGTCCTTGCTGTCAACGGCCGCCTTACCTTCTCGCCGTAAAGGGTCGTCGATGAAGTAGTAGTTCTCCCGAAACTTCTTGCTGCCTCCGAAAAGTGACCACAGGTCCTGTTCGGCAGGAAACCATCGGGTGGACTCGTAGCGATAGCCAACAGTTCCCATTAGATCTTCGAAAGGAATCCAGGAAACGTAGAGCATGCCGCCCTCGGACTCATAGTAATCCTTGAAGTCTTCGGTGACCAGCAGCGTGAAGGGGAGGTTTTCTACATCGGTCAGGATGCAGTCATCCTCGCTGGCCAATCTCCGGAAGTAGCTGGCACCTACTTTGAGCGGGGTCAGGCCCGCAATGACAGCCTGGGATACGCCCAGTTCCCATCTCGTTCGCTGCGACTCGAAGGCGTAACCGAACTCGCCTTCAAGTACCGGTAGATACGGATCGTCCGGGTCATAACCAAGCTCTCCTGAAAGCCGCAAGCCATCGACACGGTTGTAGCCCAGCGAGGCGCCGTAAAGAATATTGTCGGCCCGGCGCTGAAAGCGCGGCGATGAAAGGCGATGACCAGCCTTACCGGAATACAGTTCACCGTAGATGGTCGTGTTGCGGTCGCTCTTGATCTCCTCGTACATGCTGACTACATCACCGCGAATGACCGCTCCTTCATCGACAGTAATCCGGCCCCCGAGGCTGATAACATCCCGGCCAACCTCACCGGCAATACTCACATCACCTGTCACGGTGAAGACCATACCACGTACGAAGTCTCTCTGAGGGACAGCGATGTCAGCCATCGGCTCGATACGGTTGCCCCTGCGCAGGCGAAGAATCCGCTGTGATTCCTCATTGCCGGTGTAGAACTCCACCGTAATCATTCCTGCGCTCTGTGATACACGGGAGTCAGTGATTAGGTCGAAAGGGAGGACCGTATCTGCAATGTGAAGGCCGATTTCATCGAACAGCACCTGTCCGTGGAGCATGAAACGGTTTCCTCGACGGTCGATTTCGTCCTTTTCGAACTCGAGGATGACATCCTGGTCCCCAAGGGTAGCCTCGATAATAGCGTTGTCTTTGTCGAATGAAACTTGAAAGTAGTCGTGCTGAACACGACTGACAGTATATTCCTTGTACTCGCGCTGAGCCTGACTAACTACCGGCAGCAGGGCCAGTAGAAGGACGGCTACCAGAATCGAACGAACCGAGTTCATGGGATGCGACCTTTCTTTGCTTCTCGCGCACATAACGTAATCGAAGTGGACCTGTCAAGGTTGAGAATGCGTTGATCATTACTGTCCATTAGACAAATTGGCCAGCAGTGAGGCAACGCACGAAAGAATCAGGACCTCCCTTTGCGGAAACGTTCCTGGTAGTCCTTCAAGGCCTGCCTGTGTGAGGCAAAGGCTATGTTGTCAGGTAGCTCGTCGAACCCGAAATACCGGACCTCCTCGGCATCATCGGCGGCACCAAGCTCGCCTCCGATCGCTTCCCCCAGATACAATATGAGCACGGCATTCGTGCGGGGATCATCGCTGCCGGAGTAGACCTCAAAGAAACCCTTGAGCCTGATATCAAGCCCGGTCTCCTCCTTGACCTCTCGCACGGCAGTCTGGCTCGGGTGTTCCTGCCACTCCATAAAGCCGGCCGGGATGCACCACCAGCCGATCTTCGGAGGATGGGCGCGCTTGACAAGCAGGATTCTGTCGTCGGTGACCACCACAGCACCGGCCGCAGGTGCCGGATTCTGGTAGAAGATGAAATCGCAATCGCCCGATGGACACGCCAGGCGCAACACGCCATCGAGTCGCTGTTCCTCGAGTTCTGTGCGGCAGCGCGGGCAGAATTTGTAACCGCTGTGTTCGCTCTTAAGGCGAAACAGCTTGTCGGCGTCGAATCGTCTGTGTCGCTCGTCCATTAGCTCACAGCTTCCCGGGTGACAACCTCACCGTTGACCTTTATCGCAATAATTGTCGTATCGTCACGCGGCGGATCGGAGGGGTCATGTTTCTGTACATCTTGTACAATTGCATCGAGGATCGTCTCCGGATCGAGGCTGCGATGTTCGCATACGACTCGGTGAATGCGCTCCTCAGTGTATTCGTGTTCCTCGTCGTCCATCGCCTCGGAGACGCCATCCGTGAAGAAGAACAGCACATCGTGTGGCTGTAGCTGAATTTCCTCGAACTCATATTCCATGCCCGGCAGCGCACCAATTATAGGTCCACCTTCCTTGAGCAGGAGGGAGGAACCATCATGACGGACCAGCACCGGGTAGTTGTGGCCGGCATTAGCGTACCGGAAGACATTGCGGTTGCAGTCTATCTCGCCGTAGAAGAGAGTCACATATTTCTCCGATGAAGACGAGTGCACCATCTGAGCGTTCACGTTCTTGAGCATGGTGCTGATCGCCGCCCCGGCATTGACCTCCGAGCGTATCATTGCCTGAATCTGGGCGATCATCAACGCCGCCGGCATTCCCTTACCGCTTGCATCGGCAATCACCAGACCAAGTCGGTTGTCGGGCAGCTCGATGAAGTCGTAGAAGTCGCCTCCAACCGTCCGGCTCGGTACAGAGTAAGCGCAGATGTCCATTAAATCCAGTTTCGGCGGCTGCGACGGCAACAGGTCGAGCTGAATCTGGCGAGCCATCGTGACTTCCTCCTGGAGGCGCATGCGCTCCAGCGAGTCAACGTATAGACGGGCATTGGTTAACGCGGACACCATCTGGTTGGAGAGTACACCCAGCAGATTGAGATCTTCCGCAGAGTACTTGTACCCTGCCGCCTTCTTAGAGAGAGCCAGAAAGCCCAGCAGATGCTTGGCATCCTTCATAGGGACAATGAGTTGTGCTTCTCTCTCCTGGAGAATCTGGGCGAGCTTGGAGTCTGTTCGATAGTCTTCGAGTGATTGGTAGAACGTCGGACGGTCCAGTAAATTGACCCCGCGAAGCATCAGGTCCTCGCGTGCGATCACGCGTCGCTTGGGGAACTGCTGGTTGGGGAGCATCGCATACTCACCCAGCTCATCATCGAACATCACAAAAGTCACCTTTTCCACGAGCAATGTCGTCTTCATGGTGTCCTCAATAATCTGCCGCAAGCGCTGGGGATCGAAGACTGAGATAACCTGGCGCGAGAAGCGCTCCAGCGTATTGCGATGGTCAGTCCTGGTGCGCATAAACAGGGCGCGGATGGCGTTGTCCAGCCAGGCATTAATAGGCTGGAACAGCAGCAGGACGATCACAATGAACCCATATGAGACCACCTGAGCCTGCGGACCAAACAGCGGCTCGAGGATTTGCTCGGACCTCATGACCACGAGCACAAACAGCCCGACCAGAATGGCCGAAGTGAGCGTATACACAAAGGACTGTCGGAAAACCAACCGTAAGTCAAGGAACTGGTAACGAATCGCTGAGTAGGCAAAGAACCCGGCTCCCAGCAGCAAGCCAACCAGCAGGATCCAGCGAGCGGTTACATCGGACAGAGAGTCATCCCAAAACAGCTCGCCTACCGTCATGAGAACCCAGATACCCAGCGACAGGCGTAATCCCCACATCAGATTGGCAGTCTGCTTGTACAGCCGTGGGTTTGACACGACGGACTTATTGCTCTCGAAAAAGTACCCGGCCACCAGCACATAGCCGATATAGACCAGACTGAAAATGGTCTCCTGATAGG
>WJKG01000054.1 GCA_014729205.1 candidate division GN15 bacterium
ACACACGGCAGCGCAGCACCGAGAGTAACCAAAGGGAGACCAGAAGATCGTGTACTCCAATTGCGAGCGGGCTTCGTTTGCTGTCTGTTAAGCAGACCGACTGTTGTGTCAAAAACAGAGATCGATGCTCTGCAAGCGAGGTTGAAGAATGGAATCGACTGTACTATCGCTGCTTTCCGAGACAGACTCATCCGGCCCCAGCCATCGAGAGGCTCTTGCTCGCGATGTGATGACAGGACTGTCTGCCAAACAGAAACGCATCCCCGCAAAATACCACTATGACGCTGAGGGTAGCCGCCTGTTCAACCGGATTACCGGGCTCCCCGAATACTACTTGACCAAAGCCGAAATCGACGCGCTGAGTCGAAACAGGGAGGCCATCGCCGATTGCCTGGACGATCAACCCGTCAATCTGATTGAGTTTGGCCCGGGCGACGGCAGCAAGACCCACTCGCTGATTGGTCACATGCTTCAGCGAGGAATCCCGGTTCGCTACGTCGCGGTGGACATTTCGCAGTCCGCACTGGAGCAACTGGCCCAGGAATACAACTCGACCCTCCCGCACCTGCAGGTAGAATGCCTGGCCGCGGATTATCTGGCGGGACTGAGATGGCTGAATGAACGACATCACCGACGAAACGTCGTGCTCTTTCTAGGGTCAAGCATCGGCAACTTCTCCCGCAAGGAGTCCGAGTCATTCCTGCGCTGCCTCCAGGGGGAGCTCAACGCGGGCGATTTGCTAATTACCGGGTTCGACCTGGCCAAGGACCCCGAGCTTATTCGGCGGGCCTACAATGACTCCGAAGACGTAACGGCGGCCTTCAATCTCAACGTGCTTAGGCATATCAATCGCAAACTCGACGGCCGATTCGACCTTTCACAGTTCTATTACGAAGCTCACTATAATCAGGACGACCAGGTAGTGAAGAGCTACCTCTACAGCCGCAAACAGCAAGGTGTGCACATCGGCGGACTCGACCGGACCTTCCGCTTCGACCGAGGTGAATCGATCCATACCGAGGACTCTCGCAAGTATCGCCGGTCCGATATCGAGAACCTGGCTTTGCGAACCGGCTTCGCCGTAAGAGATCACCTCTTCGACCGCAAACGCTATTTCGCAGATTCAATCTGGGAAGTTAACAGCGACTAGCCTGACAGGCATCCGACTTCCAATCAGCCCGACGGCCACGTCCCTACCGCTGCCAGACCGGACTCTGGTTCTCCGGCTCGCCCGTCTCCACGGGGTTATCCGGATCACTGCTCCACTCCAGCCACCCTCCGTCGTAAACTGATACTCGCGGCCATCCCATGAAGTAGGCGTTCAGGAATGCTTCGCTGCCCCGCCATCCGGTGCCGCAGTAGAATGCAATGTGCTTGTCGGGAACAATGCCGTTGCTCTTCCAAATATCGGCTATTTCGTGGTACTCACGCATGGTATGGTCGATATTGCGGTAGTTTTCCATATGATAGGCGTCGCTGCCACAATCACCGAATATCGCGCCGGGAATCCGTCCCGCCTTCTCTATGTAGTTGTATCCGCTGACATTGCCGATGAATTCCTCCCAACTGCGAATGCTCACCAGCTCGCCGTCATCCGAGGCCAGAAGCTCTTTGGCCTCCGGCAGATCCACGATCAATTCGGGATTGACCGGTATATCGGCGCCGAACTCATTGGCCGGGTATATCTTGCCTTCGTCGGTGGTTGTCTCATATCCCGCCGCGAGCCATGTCTTCATGCCGCCGTTAAGAACCCGTACGTCCTTCACCCCGGCGTATATCATCAACTGGGCACAACGCATGGCCGCCAGATGACCGGCCAGTCGGCCGGGATACTCGTCCTCGTTGTTAGGGTGGGCAAAGCGCCCGTAGAGGATAACGGTGGTGTCGCTGTCGATGCCGTGGTCGACCAGGGCCTTTTCGAGCTCTTGCGGGGAGTGGCGATTCCAGGTCTTTGATGACTCCAGGCGTTCGGTATCCAGATGGATAGAGCCGGGGATGTGGCCCGATTCATAGTCGCCGCGATAACGATAGCTGCAATGACAGATAACGTATTTGTCGTTGTCGTAGGTTGGAGGCTTCCGGCCTGATATCAGAGACTGAACCCACTCCGGATAGACCAGTTGCCGGTACCTTGCCAGGTGATCGAGCGGATAGTCCGGGTTCTTCGACCAATCGAGGAACCGTTCGAACACCGACACCTGTCCATACCCTTCGGCGGCGAGCTGCTCGGCCATCGCCCGGGTATCCTCCGGACCATAGCCATAGACTACGATGTTCTTACCCGAAGTCACGCCTTTACTTCGAAGGAGTTCCGGCCATCCCTTGTAGTTGGTCCATTCCAGGGGGAAGCACTTCGCGCCGGCGATGTGCCCGCCTCGCGCTTCACCCTTCAGTCGCCAGCCGTTGTAGGCGGCAACCGGCCGTGCGTCCAGAAGAATGTGGGATTGGTGTTCGAGGTATCCGATGATCTCTTCGGCGGTATGGACCTTGGGAGGTGTCATCTTTCGTCGCTCCTGATTATGCCAATGATTGACGTTGCAGCGTGCCGGGTTTCGTATACACAGCAACGGCGATTCACCGGGTACTTGTTCCGGGAAAAAGGAAACGAAATGCGGGCGGACAGTTTGCTATAGGACCTGACTTCTCCCCCAGTGACCTTTGCGCCGAACAGCCAACGTGCTTCTCGAGCCGCGTGACAATAGCGTCACTTGTCGGCAATATTCGCAACGATCGTTCTGCTATGCCTTAACGTCGACGCGATCACAGGGATCCGGCTTGCCTGCGATCTCAAACGACTCGGCCGGAACCGGTTTGATCGGCGGCAGACCCTTGGGCTTGACGAGCCGGTCGTTCATGGTATGGGACCAGTTCAGACGATCCTCCGGACGACTACCGACGGGCATGCCCTCGGGTCTGGCCACCCGGGCACGGTTTATCTTTGGAGACGAATACGCCTCCTGCCGACGCAATGGATGCCCCTCGGAGGGCGGCGGCAGCTTCTTGATCTTAACCGTCGGATCGAGAAGTCCCGCACTCAGTGGTTTCTGAGAATTTACCTTCATGGGCAACCCCCTTTGCAGGTGTTTCGCCATTTCCGGAAATGCAACTGCCGTGCCGGTCTCTTTCGAATGCTATTGTCGCGGGCGATTCCCCGACTTGCAGGCATCAAGGGACTTTTCTCGCGGCCTGTCCCTGCCGCCGGGCCGCCGTGGAGCACCGGCAACTATAGGGGCTGTCCTACTTCGATTGGCTCCCCGGCACAGATGCTGGAAGAAACTCCAGATAGGCGCTCAACGGTCATCGCCAAAAGGACGATACCATACTATAGGAACCCAATCAGCGGGTTCCTCGGGGCGTTTAGGAAGAACGGTCCCGGCGCATGAGCCGGGCGGGTGGGATAAACTGGAAAAGGGGTAACGAATATGTCCACTCAACACGCGCCGCTCGATACACCGGCCAAGCCGGCACCGCGGCGGAGAGAGGTGTTCGATTACCATCGAATTGCCTCGAGCATGACAGCCCGTACGGTAGAGCAGCTCCTGGACAAAACCACCGATCCGGCTCTGTTCATCGACGACGAGGGGATTATCGTAGGGGCCTCGGAGAAACTCTGTCAGGTATTCGGCAGATCCCCGGAGGATCTAACTAGCCGCCTTTGGTATGAGGCTATTGTACCCCCGGATAAACAAGAGGAGGCCCGGCACTTTGTCAGCTCGGTGCTGACCGGGGAGTCCGATCCGGCCACCACGTGGACTTGTCGCCTGACCACCGATGAGGACCGATATGTCACCATTACATGGCACTGCGTGCCGCCGCATGAAGACGCGGGAGATAAGGGTCTTGCGGTCCTGCACGGACGGGGCGTGCTAAGTGATTCCGATCAGGTGAGACATCATCTGCACGAACTCCAGGTGAAGTACCAGGGTATCGTCGACAACATCGCAACCGGTGTGGCCATCATAAGCCCGTCAATGCAGGTCCTGAAACTGAATCAGCAGATGCAGGAGTGGTTCCCGCATATCAACGCTGTCGACAAGCCGTTGTGTTATCGGTCGTTCAACAACCCGTCGCTGAACAAAACCTGTCCCTGGTGTCCGGTCCGCAAGACTCTTGCCGACGGCCAGGTCCACGAAGCAGTAACTCAGACACCTGCCGGCGACGGAAAGATCCGCAACTATCGCATAATTGCCTCGCCCTTGACCGACGAAGCCGGCAGTGTTGTGGCGGCTATCGAAATGGTTGATGACATCACCGACCAACTGCGCGCCGAAGAGGCTATTCGTCAGAGCGAGGAGCAATTCAGGACCGTCGTCAACGCGAGCATGGATGCGATCATTGCGTGTGACAAGCGCGGCCGTATCAGCGTATTCAACCCGGCCGCCGAGAAGATGTTTGGATGGAACCGGGACGAAGCCGTCGGCCAGCCGCTGGAGATTCTACTCCCGACTGAATTGACCGAAGAGCATCGCAAGACCGTTGCCAGCTACCTGGCTACGGGCAAACCCGACAGGGCGATCGGCAGGCAGCGCGAGATGGAAGCCCGTCGCGAAAACGGCTCTCTGTTTCCAATTGAGATGACGCTTTCGGCCGCTACCGTTTCCGGCCAGCGTTCGGCCGTGGCCATAATCAGGGACATCACCAATCGCCGTGAGGCGCAGGATCAACTTCACGAACTGGCCACACAGTACTCCACGATGATGGACACGGTCCCCGCCCTTGTGTATGTCAAGGAT
>WJKG01000055.1 GCA_014729205.1 candidate division GN15 bacterium
CACCGATCGTATCAACGCGCTGATACTGGTACTGGTGTTCTCCATTGTTGTGGTCATGTACACACGCTGGGCGCGTCAGGGGAAGTCGTTGTTCCTGCGCAAGATACCTGGGCTCGATGCAGTCGAGGAGGCAGTTGGAAGGGCCACCGAGATGGGTCGCCCGGTGCTGTATATTCCCGGTATTCAGGAGTTGGATGAGATCGAGACGATTGCGGGCATTTCGATCCTGGGGCGAGTAGCCAAGATCACGGCACAGTATGAAACCCCCCTGACCGTGCCGGTTCGATATCCCCTGGTGCTGGCGGCCGGACAGGAAGTGGTGCAGCAGGCGTATATCGAGGCTGGCAAAAAGGACTACTACGACAAGGATATCGTTCGTTATGTGGCGGGTGAGCAATTCGCTTTCACCGCACATGTGAATGGTTATATGATGCGTGAGCGACCGGCCACTAATATATATATGGGGGCGTTCTTCGCCGAGTCGCTGCTTTTGGCGGAGACCGGTAATGCTGCCGGTTCCATTCAGATAGCCGGGACAGCCCGACCCGAGCAGTTGCCCTTCTTCATTGCCGCCTGTGACTACACCCTCATGGGCGAGGAGTTATACGCAGCCAGCGCCTACCTGTCACACGAGCCGATCATGCTGGGTGGGCTCAAGGGTCAGGACTTTGTCAAGATACTCATTGTAATTGCAATCATCGTGGGAGTGATACTGGCCACGGCTGGAGCAGGACAGTGGTATATAGACCTGTTTCATGCCGTGTGATGGTGATGTGACCTTATGAAGACAACGGTGCCGATCATAGTCGCCTTCCTTGCCGGTGTTGCCCTGGTGCTGGCCTTCTTTTTCGATCAGCGGACGCTGATTGGCAGCCTGTCGCAGGAGCTTCGCGTCTGGCTGTCCATTGTTGGTGGCTTCACGCTGTTGCTGGGTGTGGTATCCATCACACGTGTCAACTATGCCGCCGTCAAGCAGCGCAAAGAGGGCTGGTTCTTCAAGCTGATTACACTCGTTTCTATCTTTGTAATGGCAGTTCCGGCATTGCTCCCGTCGTCGTGGTCTTCCCTGTTTGGCCGCCAGGAGGGTTCGATCTACGATTGGCTGTTTTTGTACATGGATGCGCCTATGATGGCTACGATGTTTGCTACGCTGGCGTTTTATATAGCATCGGCAGCTTACCGGGCGTTTCGTGCGCGCAGCCCGGAATCGACTCTTCTGTTGGTGACGGCGACCGTTATTATGCTCTGGCGTGTGCCCATGGGTGAATGGTTTCTGGACCAGCTTCCAGGCGATATCCCGTTCTTCCTGAATACCTATATCATGAACGGCATCAATATGGCGGTGCAGCGCGGTATTATAATTGGCGCTGCGTTGGGCGCAGCTTCTATGTCACTGCGTATCATTCTCGGGATCGAGCGCACGTATATGGGGAAGGGTTAAGGCAATGAACTTCTGGCAACGGATGCAGCAGATGGATCGTCGCTGGGTCTACCTGATGGTGGGCATCTCGGTGATATTCCCTTTTATTCTGCCCATTACGCTGCCTGTCAGCATCACGCCTGAAGCACAGATGCTGTATGATCACATTGAGGCTCTCCCCGATTCCAGTACCGTGATGCTGGTGTTCGACTACTACCCTTCGACCATCGCTGAATGCGAGCCGATGACGATCGCAGCCGCACGGCACTTCTTCGAAAAGGACTGTCGGGTCATTACCCTGAGTAACATCCCCCTTGGTGGTCCCACTATGGCTGAACAAGTCACACGTACGGTAGCCGAGCAGTATGGCAAAGAGTATGGAGTTGACTACGTCAATCTGGGTTACAAGGCGAACTATGTGGCGGTGCTTTCGGGGATGGGACAGTCGATAGAGTCTATCTTCCCGACTGACAACAGCGGCACACCGCTCGATGAGTTGCCACTCATGGATTCCGTTGTGAACTACGAACAGATCGACTTCATATTCGAAGTAGCCGACAACGCTACTGCTGACTACTGGGTATCAATCGTTAATGCCGGGTACGGTGTGCCCATAGGCTGCGGGACGACGGCCGTGTCGGCCCCGAAGTACTATGCTTTTGTGGATGCCGGACAGTTCGTTGGCCTGCTGGGCGGTATGAAGGGGGCGGCTGAGTACGAGCAGTTGATTGAGCAGGAAGGTGATGCGATGGTTGGCATGGGGGCTCAGTCGCTGGTTCACCTGTTGATTATCGCGCTGGTGATTGTCGGGAATCTGGGGTTCTTCGTTGGCGGTATCGGCCGCCGGAAGGGGGCCAAGTGAGCGGCATAGAGATTCTGCAGATCTGGATTATGGCGTTCCTGACGCTGGCACTATTCTCCTTCCTTTATAAGGACAATGCCGTCTACAAGCTGGCCGAGCATATTTTCGCAGGTCTTTCGGCCGGGTATTACGTGGGGTTGATCTGGGATACCGTCATAGTCCAGCAGCTCTGGGAGCCGTTGATAGCCGGAAAGGCCCTGCTCATTGTTCCGGGCTTGATGGGGCTGCTGATGTTCGGTCGGTTCTCCCAGCAGTATTCATGGATTTCACGCGTGTCGCTCGCTTTTGTGATGGGCACGACCAGCGGTATTTTCCTTGTGACCCAGCTTCATGGCCTGGTTCTGGCCCAAATGCGATCGACCATGCGCTCGATGGCAGGCAGTGACGGCATCACAGATCTGTTGTTGTCGCTGGTGATCGTGGTTGGCGTGATCGCCACGTTGATTTACTTCTACTTCTCCAAGGAACACAAAGGGATTCTGGGTGGTACGGCCAAAGTGGGCGTTTGGTTTATCATGATATCTTTCGGGGCTCACTTCGGCTACACGGTTATGGGGCGTGTGTCACTTCTGATTGGCCGAGTTCAGTTCCTGATACAGGACTGGATTGGTTCATTTGGTCAAATCATCTGAAGTACCTGCCTCCGTTCAAGCTACTTGCTTCCCCGAAAAAGTTGAGTTACTTTCCCACGACAAAGGGATTCGAATGCGAAAGATAATCGCCCTGTTCATAGTAGTCATCATCGTCTCCTGTGGTTACAACCCCGAGGAGA
>WJKG01000056.1 GCA_014729205.1 candidate division GN15 bacterium
CACATAGACATCTCCCTGACTGCGTTGCCGGGCGAAAGCTCGCACCTGCTCAGCGAACGCTTCGAGGCGAGTCTCTTCGCCACTGTCACGCAGGCCCTCGTAACTGATATTGAGCCATGGGACCCCTCCGAGATCATCGGAAACCGTTTTCGACAGCGAACTGACGGCAGTCCCGGGCATGCAGTTAAAGGGCATGGCATTGACAACTCCGGCGGCGCCATCGTTGACCATTTCAATGGCCTTGCCAATAGAAAGGATGGCCTCCCCCTTGATTTCCAGAGAGAGGTACTTGGTGGCAGGGGCCAAAACCTCTTTGACGGGGCTGTCGTGTGGAATGTCAATATGCTTCGAGAAGCGCTTCATAAACTTGTGCTCATCGCGCTGCTGCAGGAGTAACTGGGAGGTGGAATGCAAGATACCCCGGAAGTCCCAGTCCTTAAGAGCGTCATGCTGATAGGTGAACGAGGTATACAGCGGCCACTCGGTCAGGGTTGCGAGTCGGACCTCGAGTTGCTGCGCTTCGAGCTGCTGGATGAGGTAGTTGTTCGAGAACCGATTGTGGCGCAGGTAGATTTCCCCCACCAGGCCAACCATCGGGAACCGTTGGTCACTTCGTTCGATCTTGCTGAAGGCCTCGCTGGCTTCCTCGGCCAGGTCCATCAGGGACTCATCCTTGAGGATGGCTTTATCCAGACGACCCAGATACTGGTAGTAGAGTTTCTCAGCAGCGCCTTTTTCCTTCTCGTAGGGGCGGACACGGAACAGCATCTTCTGTAGTCCGTCGATCACGACAAACCCGCGCCATGCGAGCGTGCGGAAACTGGTCCCATCGAGCCCAAACTGCGCGTAGCCGTCGTTTGAGTTCGGCGAGTAAATGGCCACGTCCTGATAGCCGAGTTCATCGAGTATGACCCGATGGAACTGGCTGTACAAACCGAAACGGCAGGGGCCATCGGCTCCCGGCATAAAGAAGACGGCGCGAGAGCGGTCGAAGTCCTTGCTGTGGATCTTCTTGATCATGTCTCCGGTAGTCACCACGCAGGGGAAGCATTCCTTCCCGGACGTGAACCGTCGGCCGTACTCCAGCGTGAGATCATCGGGCTCGTCGAGCACCTCGGCCGTTAGACCGCATCGTTCAAAAGCCGCGCGCATGGCATAGGCGTGATCGGCCATGTTCGGGATGTAGACCGTTTTCTCGAACGGTCGGAACTCATCGGTGGTAAGGTCGAACTCACGTATCGGCGGTTTGTGGTTGTAGAATCGCAGGGAGTCGAAGAACGCCTCGCACCGAGTGACCATACCGGCATCGGCTGAATGCTCATCGAGTTCAAGCTGCAGATACGGCTTGCCCTGCATACGCCGACGGAAGAAATGTGATATGAACGAATCCGGCCCACAACCGAAGCTGGTGATGTAGATCGCGAACAGGTTCTTGTGATGGCGCACATAGTCGGCGGCATCGAGGATCCGTCGACCGTAGCGCCAATACATGAAGGACTGGTCCTTGTCGTTCTCAGGGACGGGCAGAAAGTCCATGGGGATCGCTTTGAAGCCCAGATCGCGTATTTTGTTTGGCAGCTCCAGAGAGAGCTTACGATCGAACCCGTTGTAGGGGCGACTGATTATGACCATCGCTCGCTCGTTGGGGCCGAGGTCGTCGAGGATGCGTTGTCCTTCCTCGCGGATAGAGCGCTTGTACAGGCGGAAGGCACGGAGGCCGGCATCGACAGCCTTGCGGAAGACTCGGTCAGGCAGCCTTAGCTGTTTTGACAGTTGTTTCAGGCTGTGACGCAGGTTATCGCGATCGTAGGAGAGATTGACGGGAGCATCGATAAACTTGACGCCATTGTCAAAATCGAAGCGATTGCGCACACTGGAGCCGACGGTCTGCACCCATGGGCAGATATAGGCGCCTTTGTCTTCGTCCGTTTCTTCGGCGGTCTTGATCAGGGTGGGCATGAAGATCGCATCGACCTTGCCACTCTTGAGCAGATGTTGCACGTGACCATAGACCATTTTGATGGGATAACAGGTTTCGGCGACAAACAACTCGAGGGCATCGTTGACGATCTGCTGGGTGGACTTGCCGGAGTTGACGACCTTGTAACCGGCGGTCTCCAGAAACGCTCGCCAGAACGGGTAGAATTCATAGAAACTCAGGGCGAGAGGAATGCCTATCCGCCCGCGCGATTTGGCTGATAGCGGTGGTGTGACATAACGCTTGAACAGCAGTCGCTGGCGACGCTGAACGTAGTCCGGGAGGCGGGTCTTGCCCTTCTTCTTGTCGACGTCGAATTTCTCGCAACGTGAACCATAGTACAGCGGCTCTTCACCCTCTATCTCCACTTTGTGGATTTCACACTGGTTGGAGCAGTCTTCGCAGACGAAAGAGTCAACATCGTAACGTCGCTTGTGCAGGTCGAAGCCTTTGAAGCGTGTTTCGAAACTGTCCTTTCCTCCTCGGGCTTCTGCAGCCAGGAGGGCGGCGCCGATGGCGCCGGTCACATCGTGATGCGGCGGGACGGTAACCCGCTTACCGAGAAGCTTTTCAAAAGCGGCCACGACGGCCTTGTTCCAGGCCACACCACCCTGGAAGAAAACGTTGTCGCCAATGCGACGGTCGCCGACGACTCGCGTCAGGTAATTGGACACGATGGAGTATGCCAGTCCGGCCAGGAGGTCATTCTTGGAGGCACCGCGACGCTGGTGTGAGACCAGGTCGGATTCCATGAAGACGGTGCAGCGTTCGCCACATCCGACCGGACACTTCGCACACAGGGCGCGTTCGCCGAACTCGGTATTGATCTGGATATTGAGCTTCTCGGCCTGCTCCTGGAGAAAGGAGCCGGTACCGGCGGCGCAGGCTTTGTTCATCTCGAAATCCGTCACGGCCTGCTTATCTATGGCAACGTACTTGGAATCCTGTCCGCCGATCTCGAAGATAGTGTCGACGGTGGGGTCGATATCGATAGCTGCTGTTGCCTGGGCTGTAATCTCGTTGCGGACAATATCGGCACCTACGAAGTCGCCAATCAGGTAGCGTCCGGAGCCGGTGGTGCCAACTGCCTTGACAATGACGCGCTCGCCGACTTCCTCGCCGATCTCCTCCAGGCCGCGTCGGACAGCTTCGATCGGGCGCCCCTCGGTCATCAAGTACCGGCGAGCTATGACACGATGCTTGTCGTCGATAAGCACCAGGTTTGTCGAAAGCGAACCAATATCGATCCCGAGGTACACACCAAGTTGATCGATATCGGCCGGCGGGGCGGCCTTGGTGGTATCGTAGTGTTTGTGCTCGGGGAAGTCGAAACTGAGGGCCTGGCGGCCGGACTCGGCTGCCTTACGATACTTGAGGTAGCTCTCGACGATGGTGGCATCGATGCCGGCCACCTGAACTTCTGCCTCATCGGCCAGGCAAGCGGCGCCAATCGCCCCGACAACATTGAAGTGCTCGGGAATGACAAGTTCGCCTGGCTTCAGTTCGAGTATCTCCGTGAACGCACGTACCACTCCCGGGTTGGCGGCGACACCGCCTTCGAGCGCAATGGGACGCTCGAATTTCTTACCGCGAGCGATTGAACTCTTGAAGTTACGCGCAACGGCAAAGCACAATCCGGCTACGATGTCGTAATCGGGTGTGGCGATCTGCTGCAGGTGGATCATATCCGACTTGGCAAATACCGAGCAGCGGCCGGCGATACGAGGAGGATTCTTGGATTTAAGGGCCATCTGGCCGAACTCATCCTCGATGGATATCTTCAGTCTCCCGGCCTGTTGATCCAGGAATGATCCGGTGCCCGCGGCACACTGGGCGTTCATGGCGAAGTCCTCGACTGTCTGCTGTCTTGTGTCCAGAATCAGCAGCTTGGAGTCCTCACCACCCATTTCGATTACCGTACGAACCTCGGGCGCCACCACGAAATTGCCTCGTGCGATGGCGGATATCTCGCCAAAGAATTTGCCGCCGAGAATACTCTGGGCGGTTTTGCCACCGATGCCGGTCATCCCTAACCGGACGGGCTGCTTTGCCAGATGCGCAAAGTCGGTGTTCAAGATTTCGATCAGGGCCTCAAACGGGCCACCGTGAAATCGACGATATACAGAGCGTTCGATTTTCTGGTCGCGAACCTCGACGACCTTAACCGAGACGGATCCGATATCGATGCCAATTGATGATATTGATTGCTCCATAGGTGTCATAATC
>WJKG01000057.1 GCA_014729205.1 candidate division GN15 bacterium
ACCCGAATCCGTTCAATCCGACAACGTCGATCGAGTTCTCCCTTGAGCATCGCTCATTTGTCAATCTATCGGTCTTCAACATCCTCGGACAGCCGGTGGAAACTTTGGTGGACAAGACGCTGGATCGGGGTGTGCACCGGGTTGAATTCGACGCCGGGTCCTTGCCGTCGGGGGCCTATTTCTACCGGCTGAGTCACCCCGAAGGTACCGAGACCCGGAAGATGATGCTGCTCAAATAGGATCGAATCAGTATAAACAGTTCCGGTCATTGTGCCGATGATAACAGGGATAGCCGTGAAATATGGCTGTCCCTGTTTTTTTTCCGAAAGGGACTGATGACCGACGCGTTCAAACAACAGGCTCCATCACCAGACAATGCTGTCGCCGAAAAGCCGAAGAAAAAGACAGTCAAGATTGGGCATTATGTCGTAACCGGCAAGATTGGCCAGGGTGGAATCGCTGAGATCTACCGTGCCCGCCAGGAATCCCTGGGCCGGGATGTGGCTATCAAGATCCTGTCCAAGAAGCTGACCGATGATCCGGATATCGTACGTCGGTTTGACCGCGAGTCGATGGTGATCGCCAAGCTGAATCACCCGAATATCGTGCATATCATCGATAAGGGTAAGACGGCTGGACGCTATTTCTTCGTCATGGAGTATGTCAACGGGACGTCTTTGCGCGAAGTGATCGAGTCCGACAAGATCCCGATGAACACGAAGCTGGATATGCTGGTTCAGGTATGCAAGGCATTGGATTATGCGCACAAGAACGGTGTGATTCATCGTGATATCAAGCCGACCAATATCCTGATCGATCGCCAGGGGAATGCCCTGGTGGCAGATTTTGGCATTGCACAGATCGTGGGTACGCCCGATGGTGAGATGACCGCCTCCGATGTGGTGATGGGGACGTTATCTTACATGTCTCCCGAGCAGAAACTCAGTTCAACCAATGTAGATAAGACGACCGACATCTACGCTCTGGGCGTGGTTCTCTATGAAATGCTGGTTGGCAAAAAGCCGCTGGGCCATTTCAAACCACCGTCGGAGATAGACCCGCAGATCAATATCAAGTTCGATGAGATTGTCCTGCGTTGTCTGGCGCAGGATCCACAGGATCGGTATCAGTCAGCCGTGGAGTTGAAGAACGCGATTCTCGAGGTTATCGGTACCCAGCGCAATCGGTCGGCGACCGACGAGCTTGATATGGAGAGCGCCGACAGTTTCATGGGGAAGTGCCGGTACCTGGATACGATCAAAGAGACTGATTTCGGCTCGACGATTCTGGTTGAGAACCGGGTCAGTAAGCGGCTTTACGTTATCAAGAAACACCGCAAGGGTGAGGCCGGGCGCAAGGAAGCCACGCTTCTCGGTTCGCTCAAGCACGAGAACATTATCAAGATTCACGGCGCGGGCGGCGACAAGCGCAACACGGTGATCATTGTGGACTATGCGCAGGGCGGTTCGCTGGCCGACAGAATGGTCCGCAAGTGGGAATGGCGCAAGGCCTTTCAAACCATCCGCCAAGTGGCCTCAGGACTGGATTTCGCACACAAGAACAACGTCATCCACGGCAACCTGCGCCCGTCAAATGTGCTTCTGGATGAGAACGAGATTGTCAAGCTGACGGACTTTGGTTTGCCCACCCACTACGACGCGCCCAAGAAGAAGAACTGGTACAGCCCGCCGGAGCGAAAGCAATCCAGGCAGGGTGATGTGTATTCGACGGGTGTCATCCTGCACCAGATGATGCTTGGGCGCAATCCGGCCTACGACAGCGGCAGCAACCTGATGCTGGATGAGATTCGCGGTGAGGTACCGAACGATATCGTTCGCATGTTGAGCAAGCTGCTCTCGATACGCGTGGCTAACCGGTACAAGACGGCCGAGGAGTTTTTGCTCGACTACGAAGATTTCGAGAATCGTCGCCGTGAAGCGCAGCGTCGCCGTTCCAAACCCAAACCGGCGGTAGCCGAAGCCAAAAAGACGACCCCGGCATGGATGTGGGCCGTGCTGGCCGCAGCGATCGTAACCGGGGTCCTTGTTGGTCTCTATGTAGCCGGGTTCTTCAGCGGCTAATCGCCTCGTCTGTTTCCACGTTACATCAGTTTATAGGTCACGCCAATACCGAGCGTCTGCTTGAGGCGTCCCTTTTTGCTGATCTGTTTGTCATAAAGGAACTGGGTATAGAAGCTAACCGTAACGATCTTGGAAATCTCCGCCTTCACGGTGTTTTCCCAGTCCACATCGACAGCCTTCCAGTAGTCTTCACGTACGGTCCCCTCGAGTTCATCCGATTCTGAGAACGAAACCGCCTTATACAGAGTCAGCTTGCCGATGTACAGCAGCTTGTCGCTCAGAGTTAGCTGCGCATCGGTTACAGACTCGAAACCGAAATCGGTGGTGGTTTCTCTCTCGGTTGTAAGTTCCTCCATATCGGTGATAACGCTGGTGATGGTCTGCCGGACAGCGCCACCGATACGCGACTTGAAGAAGTCTTCGTCCTTCTTGTAGAAGCCCTTCGTCAGACCAGCTGACTCTGTGAGAGTCATCGGTGAGAAGTAGCGCTTCTTGTCGCTGACGGAGGCATCGACAAACTGTGACTCCAGGCGGAAGGCGGTGTACGGTTCCGCGGCCCAGTGGATATCATAGCTGGCCACTGTTTCCCAGTCGATCAGGTCGGTTGCCTTCTGGGGTTTTTGCCATTGGTTGGAGTCATTCTGAATAAGGGTCTGTCCGAACGAGAGGCGCAGGACCGAGCGAAGGTCCACCCAGTCGGCGAGCTTCTTCTCAGCATCGGCGTTGAGGTTGGATACCCAACTGAAAGAGCCGGCCTCGCCTCCGGTCCAGGAGTCGGAGTAGGACACCTGGGTGGCGGTCAGATCGAAGATGACGTTCGTTTGCCAGCCGGTGAGGGTATCACTGGCGGCATCATCTTGCGCAGATCCCACGATGGGAACGAGACTCACGACGAGTGTTAACAACAGAGCTTGACGTAGACGTATCACCAAAAGACCTCCTTAGCTTGCCGCAACCTGATGCAAATGAACATCGGTCTGCGGGAACGGGATGGAAATGCCTTTCTCATCAAAGGTCAATTTGACCTTTTCCGTCAAGTCGAAATAGACAGCCCAATAGTCGGCGGTCTTGACCCAGGGGCGAACGACAAAGTTGACCGAGCTGTCGCCGAGTTCCGATACCGCAACCGTGGGGGCAGGCTCGTGCAGAATGCGAGCGTCGGAGGTAACGATAGCCTCGAGGGTCTCTTTGGCGAGTTTGATGTCATCATCGTAGCCGATACCGAAGACCAGATCCACGCGACGCATTTCCTTGGCGGAGTAGTTGGTGATTGGTGAACTGGTAATCTGGCTGTTGGGAACGATAATCTCGCGATTGTCCGGCGATTTCATCTTCGTAACGAAGATATCGACGGCCTCGACCGTTCCGGACATGCCACCGGCCTCGACATAGTCACCGGCTTTGAAGGGACGGAAGATTATGAGCATGACTCCGGCGGCGAAGTTCGACAGCGAGCCCTGCAGGGCGAAGCCGATAGCCAAACCAGCGGCACCAATAACTACCACGAACGAGGCAGTCTGAACACCCAGCATTTCCAGGACGGCAATGATCAGAAAGGCCAGCAGCCCGATCTTAGTTATTGCGACCACGAAATTGGACAGAGTAGCGTCGACACTCGACCGATCCATC
>WJKG01000058.1 GCA_014729205.1 candidate division GN15 bacterium
CCATGACGTTCCAATCGGCAACGTCGACATTCATGGATATTCCGGGGAAGCTGGTTACAAAACGTGCAACCGCAGAAGCCACTGAGATACTGGCTGGATAGGGACCCACGCCGATGCGAAGGTGTCCGATTTGACGACCCGCCAGCAGTCCTATGTCGTTGACCGCCTGTTCCGATTGCTTGAGAATCTCTCGCGCGTATCCGGCTAAGGCGTCACCGATGGGAGTGGCCGTTACGGTCCGCCCCGAGCGGTCGAGCAGTTGCGCTTCAAGCTTGTTCTCGAGACTCTGCATGCTACGCGACAGGGTGGGTTGCGTAATGCAAAGCCGTTCCGCCGCGCGGGCAAAGTTGCCTTCTTCGATCAGGACGATGAAATGCCGCAGATGCCCGATGCGAAAATCCATGCAAAGATTGTATCGATTCTTGCCAAAAATCGCATTGGACTTCATGCAAAGCGCCATTTAGGTTTGCGTCTCCATCGTTGCCTAAAGGGGGTACCACATGAAGATTGCTCTTCAGCTAATCTGCTTTGTTTTTCTGGGCGCGGCGCAAATCGCCCTTGCGCAGGATAAGAAACCCAACATCCTTGTGATCTGGGGGGATGACGTCGGCATCATGAACATCAGTGCCTACCACAGGGGGCTGATGGGAGGCAGCACGCCAAATATCGACCGCATCGCAAACGAAGGTGCGATTTTCACGGACGCGTACGCGCAGCAAAGCTGTACCGCGGGAAGAGCGGCGTTCGTTCTTGGTCAGCACCCCTTCCGTACGGGCCTGCTGACCATCGGTATGCCGGGTGCAGAGCAGGGCATTCAGGACAAGGACCCAACGATCGCCGAGCTGTTGAAGAATCACGGTTATGTGTCAGGCCAGTTTGGTAAGAACCACCTCGGTGATCGTGACGAGCACCTGCCTACCAATCACGGTTTCGACGAGTTTTTCGGCAACCTTTATCACCTCAATGCTGAGGAAGAGCCCGAGAGCGAGTTCTATCCGCAGGATCCGGAGTTTCGCAAGCGATTTGGTCCGCGCGGCGTCTTGCACACCTATGCAGACGGTCGCATCGAAGATACCGGGCCGCTGACCCGCAAGCGAATGGAGACTGTCGATGATGAGTTCCTTGAAGCATCGGTGGACTTTATCGAGCGTGCGCACGCCGAAGACAAACCATTCTTCGTCTGGCATAACTCAACCCGGATGCACGTCTGGACCCATCTGCCCGAAGAATACGAAGGCAAGTCGGGATTTGGTCTGTATGCAGACGGCATGATGCAGCTGGACGACGACGTAGGCGTGCTGCTTGCCAAGCTCGAAGAGCTCGGAATTGCTGACAATACGATCGTGGTTTTCAGCACCGACAATGGCGCGGAGAAATTTACCTGGCCAGACGGCGGCACCACGCCATTCCGCGGCGAGAAGGGAACCACGTGGGAAGGCGGTTTCCGCATCCCGCAAATGATCCGCTGGCCCGGCACCGTCGAACCCGGAACCATCATTACCGATATTTTCTCGCATGAAGACTGGCTGCCGACGTTGCTTGCCGCAGCCGGTGAGCCTGCCATCAAGGAAAAGCTCAAAAAAGGGCACAAGGCGGACGGCAAGAACTTCAAGGTGCACCTTGATGGCTATGACCAGACGGCACTTCTCAAGGGCGAAGGTCCCGGTGCGCGGCGTGAGATTTTGTACTTCGATGCAGGTGGCAATCTCAACGCCTTGCGTTACAACGACTGGAAGATCCACTGGACCATTATGGAAGGCGGGATCAACGAGGCGTATCGCAAGACTCCAAGCTGGCCGCTGGTGATCAATCTGCGGATGGACCCCTACGAGGTGAGCCCGGACTCGTCCATGTACGTTCGTCAGTTCTACGCCGACCAAATGTGGACCTTTGTTCCTGCGCAGGCGGTGGTGCAGAAATTCCTCGGCACATTCGAGGAGTTTCCGCCGACCCGAGGTGGTTCGCTCAGCATCGATAAGGCATTACAGGCTCTGCAAGCTCCGCCTCGGCAGTAGCCTGTTAGTACAGCGCCCGCGCCGGATGGCGCGGGCAACTTCTGGGTGACCCGGTTGACCGTCGACCTCGAAGGGCCACCACAAGCCTTCGTTTACGATTACGACGATGACGGGTCGCTCCGCCAAGCCGGTTCGCTGGACCTGACTCGAGAGTCCGCTACGGGCTTTCGGGACACCACGCGCGTCGGCGTCGTGAGCGATGACTGGAACTACAACGGCTACGGCGAACCAGAAAGCTACGAGGCGAAGGTAAACGGAAATACCGTCTCCAAGACTGTCTTTGCGCGCGACGACCTCGGTCGGATCA
This sequence comes from candidate division GN15 bacterium, assembly GCA_014729205.1. GTDB lineage: Bacteria > Zixibacteria > MSB-5A5 > GN15 > FEB-12 > WJKG01. Next base: position 2,323 of record WJKG01000058.1, read on the forward strand.
CGAAGAAGACGGAGACCATCGAAGGTAGTACTACCCGTGCTGACACAGGATGCAAGAAACAAGACCTGACCCCCTTTTCAAGATGGTCTTGTCACCGAGTACACCTACAACGGCTTCGATGAGCTGATCGAGCTTCGCAGTCCCGATACCGGCATCACCACCCACGGCTATGACCCCGCCGGCAATCTCACCACCCGGACCGATGCCCGCAGCGAGCAGGCAAGCTATCGCTACGACGCCCTCAACCGCATTACCGAGATCCGCTATTCCGATGAAACCATCGCCTTTGGCTACGACGAGCCCGCCGGCGGTGCCGGGGCAACCGGCAATCTCACCACGGTAACGGATGCCTCGGGTGCTACCCGCTATGGCTACGATCGCCATGGCCGGGTAATCAG
>WJKG01000059.1 GCA_014729205.1 candidate division GN15 bacterium
CCACCACCCAACGCCGGAAGGCGTTGTACGAAAGCACGCCGCCCCAGCTCTCGAAGAGCTGCACAGCGTTAGCACCCGCCTCGACCTGGGCTCGAAGATACCGGCTCAAGCAGTCAACCAGCAGATCAAACAGCGCCCTCGATGCTTCCGGCTCCTCGAAGAGAAACCGCTTCGGCAAGTTAAAGGCCTTGCTTCCCGCACCCTCGATCAAATAGCATGACAATGTGAACGGTGATCCCGCGAAACCAATCAATGGTGTTGCCGGCAAATGCCGCTTGATCTCTCGAATCCCATCAAGAACAAATGGCAGGTCCGTTTCAGGAGTGATGCGACGCATCGCCTTGACATCGTCTGCGGATCTGACCGGGTTGCTGATCTGGGGTCCACCTTCGGGGAACGTCACCCGGGCACCCATTGGTTCGAGCATGGTCAGAATGTCCGAGAACAAAATGGCAGCGTCGAATCCGAAGCGCTCAAGAGGCTGGGTTACCACTTTGGTGATGAGTTCAGGGGAGCGGCAAAGCTCCTGAAAACTCACGTTCTCGCGCACCGCCTGATACTCTGGCAGGTATCTACCCGCTTGACGCATCACCCAGACCGGCAGCCGACCGGGGTTGCGACGGTAGCAGGCGTTCAGAAACGGGGTGTCCGCTATACCCATGCGTGGGCCTCCTCTGAGATTATCTTGCCCATAGTGTCAGCGGCTGCATCGAGAGCCGACTCGTCATGCGCTGTCGACAGAAAACAGACTTCGTAGCCAGACGGTGGCAGGTAGATCCCGGACTGAAGCACCCGCTCATGCATGCGGTTGAAATGAGCTATGCCATCGGGATCGATTTGCGCAGCAGCGCGCGGCAGGCTACGCTGGAAGACTATCCAGAAGATCGAGCCAACACCCACCACGTTGACGGCGCTCCGGTCCAGATGATTCATCAAACGAGTGACAAACTGTCGGTTGCGCTTCTCCAGTGCGGCGTGAACCGATCCATCAGCCAGTTTTTGCAGTGTCGTCAAACCGGCAGTCATCGCCACCGGGTTGCCCGAGAGCGTCCCCGCCTGATATACTCCGCCAAGCGGCGAGAGCACATCCATGACGTCCGCTCGACCACCGAAAGCACCAACCGGCATGCCGCCGCCGATGATCTTGCCATACGTCACCAGATCGGGGACAATGCCGTAATACTCAGCGGCTCCACCCATTCCCACGCGAAACCCCGTGATGACCTCATCGAGAATCAGCAGGGCACCGTGCGTCTCGGTGAGGGCGCGGAGCATCCGCACATACTCATGGCGCTGCACCAATAAACCGTCATTGGCAGGTATTCCCTCGATGATGACGGCAGCTACTCTGTCGCCATGATCGGCGAAGAAAGCACTGAGTGCGGACTCGTCATCCAGTGGCAATACCGCGGTATCGGCTGTCATTCGTCCGGGGACGCCATCTGATGACGGCTGACCAAAAGTAGCCAATCCCGATCCGGCGCTCACCAGCAAATGGTCGCAGTGACCGTGGTAGCATCCGTCGTACTTGACGACCAGATCTCGACCGGTAAATCCGCGCGCAGCACGAATAGCCGACATCACCGCCTCTGTTCCGGACGAAACGAAACGAATCTTCTCAATACACTCCACGTGGTTGACAATGAAGGAGGCGAGCTCATACTCGACCTCCGTGGGCGCCCCGTACGAAATACCGCGCGTGGTTTGCTCACGGATCGCCTGCATGACGTCGGGATCGGCATGCCCCAAAATCAGAGGACCCCACGAACAACAAAAGTCGAGGTATCGCTTGCCGTCGACATCCCAGATGTAGGCACCCTCGGCCCGGTTGATAACTCTCGGCACACCATCCACGGAGCGAAATGCACGCACGGGGGAGTTCACTCCCCCCGGAATGACCTGCTCTGATTTGCGGAAAATACCCTGTGACCGCTCTGTGCTGCTCATGTAGACTACAACTATGCCGACTCTCGAGTTGTGCCAATTATGTCATCGGAAAGCAACTGTTCCGACTGGGTAGCCAGTTGATCAGACAGGGCTTTGGCGGGACCGAAACAGGACCGCCCCAGCAGTTTATTGACCAGGTGAAGAATCGCCTCCCGGTCTTCCTGACCGAGCGAGGTCATCTTCTTGTCGAATAGGTCGTCGAAGGCCCGACGTGCCATAGCCACCGATTCATTGTAGCTTTGATGGAAGATCGGCTTGAGTGTCACCTCTATCTGATGAGCGAAATACTGCTCCACTTCTTCCTGAACGATATCATTGGCGCGGGTGATGGTCACGAATCGATTGCGGAGATTCTGCTGGCCGCAAGCGCGAAGTTTGGCAATGTCAACGTACGTGATGTTCTCGGTTTCGCCAAACGCCTCGCAGAAATCGGCCGGAATGGCCAGGTCGACACAGACGACCGGGCGCTCCTGCTGTGCCAACAGCCTGGCAAACTTGCAGTCGAACACGGCACCGCCGGCTGCGGTCGCCGAGATGATGGCGTCGACATGACCGGGATCGCGGCGGAATTCGTCGAGACTCACGACCTCGCCCTCGAACTGTTCAGCAACTGCGCGCACCTTAGAGGGGGTACGGTTGACGAATACCAGCTCACAGGGCATACCCTTGTGCAAATGGCCGGCACACTTGGCTGTCATAGGGCCAGCTCCCACCAGAGCGATTCTCGGTCGGGTGTCGCTCGGCAACTGCCGACGGATAGTACTGACCGCCAGCGAAGCCATCGAGACTGCTCCCTGCCCGATTTCGGTTTCGCGGCGTACGCGCTTGGCTACCTGAAGAGCCTGTTTGGTAACGGCTTCAAGCACCGGCCCGGAAAGCTGGGCTTCACTGCAGGCCGCCAGAGCATCGGCGAATTGTCCGGTAACCTGGGTCTCACCGACCACCAGTGACTCCAGCGACGATGCCGTGCGGAACAAGTGACGAATCGCATCCTTGCCGGTGTAATGGTAGAAATCGTTGGGGAAGAAGGACACATCGCGCCCATCAGCAAAGAAGAAATCCAGCACTCGGTGCAGCATGCTGCCCTTCAGGCTTGCCTGCTCGTCGCGGACATACATGAGCTCGACCCGGTTGCAGGTGGCAACGTAAAATAGTTCTTGCGCACCAAGGTACTGTTTGAGCCGGGACAACTCCTCATTGCGGCTATCGCGATCAAGCGTAAGTCGTTGTAAGAGGGGCAAATTGTGCTGCCAGATCGAGGTGCCGATGATGCCGATTTCCATAGTCCGTCCACCTGTAATAACCGTTGTCGTTCTACCGGTTGAAATAGTACGAGATTCCAGCCCCGGATTTGTCATGAGATTGTCACGATTTGTGAAAAAGCGAACGAGAATAACCGGCAATAACCTACAGGTCTGTATAGATTTGCGGTAAGGATAGAGGGAGCCTCGACGTACCAGAAACGGTCTTTCCCAGTATGCCCCCGTACCGGATTCTGCACGAGAATCCCGGCGCCATTATTAGCAGCTAAACTGCGGCTGCCTGAGTTGTTTCCATATTGATCGAACTGCGTCAGCGGCCGGGGACTCGACCTCGACTACAGTGAGCTTGCGAACCTGTGCTTCGGTCACCGACAGATCATACGGAATCCGGCCGGCCAGCAGGCAGCCGTTACTACGAGCAATTCGCTCGATTCGCTGTGTCATACGGGGGTTGATATCCCACTTGTTCACACAGACGGCGGTCGGGATAGCAAAATGCCGGCTCAAGTCCAGCACTCGCATCAGGTCGTGCTCTCCGGATACTGTGGGCTCAGTGACAACCAGTACCCTGCTGCCACCGGAGAGTGAGGCAATCACGGGACAGCCAATGCCCGGAGGTCCGTCGACAATGACCAGATCGTGATGCTGCTCGTTGGCGATTCGCCGGGCCTGATCGCGAACAATTGTTACCAGTTTGCCGGAATTCTCTGCCGCCACCCCGAGTCTGGCGTGAACCATCGGCCCGCACCGGGTGCGAGAGACCATCCACTGCCCGCAATGGGACTGCGGGAATTTGATAGCACCGGTCGGGCACACTCGTACACAAACACCGCATCCCTCACAAGCGATCCGGTCGACGCGATAAACGACACCGCCTTCAGCATCCAGCTCCGATCTAACAGCATCGAACCGGCAGTATGCATGGCAAGTACCGCACTGCTGGCAGACAGACCGGTCAATCATAGCCTCGTGGCCGCTATAGAACTGCTCCGTGCGTAGTACTTCCGGATCGAGCAGCAGGTGCAAATCGGCGGCATCGACGTCGCAGTCGGCGACGACCGCCATTTGGGCGAGCACTGCGAATGATGCCGTGATACTCGTCTTGCCGGTCCCGCCCTTGCCACTGAGTATGACCAATTCCTCAGCCATGCATCCTCTGGGTTGTGTAGAAGACTTCATTTTCCTGCTCTATGCGAGATACCCTGCCCTCATCCTGCAGGGTTTGCAGGTGCTTGACGACTTCGTTGATGTGTATCCCAAGCCCCTCGGCGATCCCGCGTGCCGTGGACGGGCGACGGCTGATCAGGGCAACAATGCTGTCACTGGATACATGTGATCGACCAGTAGCGCTGCAAGCGTGGTCAGCTATGATGTCCACCGGACAGCCGAAGAGCTCAATAAGTGACCTCAGTTGTTCCGATGGTACGGCCGTTATGCCGGGGCGACCCGGCGGTCTGGCGACAGTGTTAAGCTGAACGCGGGTGGGGTTGATTCGGTTGACACACTCAGCGATTCGCACAACCTGCTCTCGATCGGCGTTGACGGCATTCATTAAGAACACTTCAAGCCACACTTCGCCAGGATACTCGTCGACGAACATCTCCAGACAGGTCACCACCATCTCGAATGTCAGCGATCGGTGGGGACGATTCACGCGCTGAAACATGGCTTCATCGCCGGCGTCGAGCGAGGGCAACACCAGGTCGGCTCGCCCGACTGCCCGGCGAACGTCCGGTTGCCACAAAAGAGAGCCATTGGTCAGGACGGCGACTGGAATGGAGGTGGAAGCCTTGAGTTCGCGAATAACCTGGCCCAAACCGCTGTGCAGAGTTGGTTCACCTGAACCAGACAGTGTGAGGTAGTCCGGCTTGGTTCCTCGAGCCAGTGACTGGCTCACCTCTGCTACGACCGTTTTGGGTCGCACGAATTCCAACCGGTCTACCGCCAACTCCGTAGTCCGACCGAGTTGGCAATACAGGCAGTCGTACGAGCAGACTTTGGGCGGTATCAGGTCCACTCCCAGCGAATGGCCGAGTCGACGGGAGTATACTGGACCGTAAACATGTGAGCCTTGTTTATGGCTACTCACTCTTTATCCCCCACTGCATCACTTCCTGTGCGAGTTTCCGGCTCAGTTGATCAGCGAGACGGGTGAAATGATCACGATACTCCGGTAGCTTCTGTACAACCAGGTCACCGTTTGAGTAGACCTCCGCGATTCTCCGATCGTTCGGGATTTCCAGCAGGATGGGTATCCCCTGCTGGTGGCAGAACCGGCGGGTACGGTCGTCCCCCAGATCGGCGCGATTTATGACCACTCCAAACTGAAGCTCGAGCTGCTGCAGGACATCAACCGACAGCATAAGGTCGTGCAACCCGAAAGGTGTCGACTCTGCCACCAGGATCACGAAGTCAGTACCATTGACAGCTGTCACGACCGGACAGGAAGTACCCGGTGGCGCATCGAGAATCGTCACCTTGCTCATGTCGATGGTTTGTTTCACTATTCGAATGAGCGGAGGCGAGGTGGGCACCCCGATATCCAGACAACCGGCTGAGATGTCCAGATGCATACAGGACCACCGGTCGACAACGCCGATCCGACGCCGCACCTCGCTGAGGGCTTCCTGGGGACAGGCCATAACACAGGCACCACAACTGTGACACAGTTCCTGGAACACGATTGGAGCGCCTGAGGGCACGGCAATGGCATTGAACTGGCACGCGTCCGCACAATCGCCGCATCCATCACACTTGTCTGTGTCAACTTGCGGGACAGGAACGGTCACCGGTTGCTGCGTCTTGGTATCGGCCGTGAAGAACAGGTGCACATTCGGTTCTTCAACGTCACAGTCGATCAACTGCACCGGCTCGGGCCAGACCATTGCCAGATTCACGACGACGGTTGTTTTGCCGGTGCCTCCCTTCCCCGAAGCAACAGCAATTGTCGGCCTTCGATGCGACAGGCTCTTTTCGGCTGCGCCCACTTGTCGTTCCGTCTACGCCCAGTGACCGCGGGCGTTCGGACCGGAGGCGACAGAAAGATCGCCGCTGTGCAGTGCTTCCAGAGCCTGACTGATGGTCGCAGCGTCCGTGTTATACACCTTGATGCCCGACGCTTCCAAAACTCGGTACGCTTTGGGTCCGCAATGACCGGTTACCAGACAATCGACGGCCAAGTCAACCAGCGCCTGGGCAGCCTGTATCCCCGCCCCCTGAGCGGCGTTGACGTTCTCAGCGTTGTCAATCATCTGTATCTGCTCGCTGGCGTC
>WJKG01000060.1 GCA_014729205.1 candidate division GN15 bacterium
CATGCTGACCCTGGCCGAACTCATTCCCCGCATGAAGAAGCAGGGGTACGGGCATATCATTAATGTCTCTTCGATGGCATCCAAGCAGGGCGTACCGACGATGGGGGTTTATGCTGCCTCCAAGGCGGCGCTGAATATCCTCAGTGAATCGGCAGCCAAAGAGGTGCGCGAGGACAATATCAAGATCAGCGTTTTGGCACCTGGAAGTGTCGACACGCCGTTTGCCGGACGTAAACTCGACCCCAAGAAGGGGCGTCTGGAGGCAGCCGACGTAGCCGAGGCGGTGGTACATCTGGCATCGCAGCCCCATAATGCCTGGACCTCATTCAGCGAGATGCGGACCCTGGTTACCCGCAAATGACCTGATCCTCTCCCCTGTTGCGATTTGCGCTTGATCGATCGACGATTGGTGCCTTCTATGCTGGCACTAGATACACGGTCATTGTTATCGCAAACGACGGGGATATCATAACGGATGCAAACTCGGACGAAACGGCTTCTGCTGGCCCTCAGCCTGCTGCTGGTCGGCGCTCTGGCCGGTGGCGGGCTGTATGTCAAGGCGCGGCTCAATGCCAGCGTGGCACCCACCGACGGCGAGTACGAGCTTCTCTCGCTGAAGGCACCGGTTGAAATCACGTTCGATGCCAGAGGTCTGCCGCAGATCTGGGCCGAGACGGAGGTCGATGCGGTTCGGGCGATCGGTTGGCTCCATGCGGCCTACCGACCGTTTCAGACAGACTTGACGCGACGCCTGGCAACCGGCCGCTTGTCGGAGATGCTGGGTCCGACGACACTGGAAATGGACCGCTGGCAACGTCGGGTAGGACATACCCGGTTAGCGCAGCAATGGACGGATAGTCTGTCGGGACGTGCGCGAGTGTTATTCGAGGCGTACTGCGAGGGAGTCAACGGGCGGGTCTCGTCGGCGCGGGCGTTGCCGTTTGAATATTGGTTGTTGTCCGCGGGTTTTGTGTCGCTGACGCTTGAGGATGTCATGGCCATGCTGAGCTTCCAGACATGGTTCTCCGATGCCCTTCAGAACAACGATGAGTTCTTCAAGGACCTCCACGAGCGACTAAGCGAGGAACAGATAGCGCAACTGGTGACGACTCCCTACTCGGATTACTCCCCCGCCACCGTTGATCCGGAGTTGGAGATCGAGAACGAGTTCGTACAAAACGAGGATCCCAATCCATTTCGGCGCGCTCTTGCAAGCGCGGTAGTGGACGCAGGCGTGGCGGCCTTTGCCATGACTACGGCATCGAATGGCTGGGTGGTGGGACCGTCGAAGAGTGCCTCCGGATCGGCCATGTTGGCGGCTGACCCGCACCTGATGCTGGAGCGGCTTCCGGCACCGTGGTACTACCTTTCGGTTCATATCAAAGAGACCAACACACACGCCAGCGGTGTGACTATGCCGGGGCTGCCATTCATCATAATGGGTCACAATCGGGCGGCTGCGTGGTCGTTTACGGTAGGGGGAATCGATGTCACCGATTACTTCGGCGAAGAGCTCCATCCGGAACATGACACACTCTGCCGTGGGCCGGAGGGCTGGGAGCAACTGACGCATGAGGTGCACGAGATCCCGGTCGCCGATGACACGCCACGGGTTTACCATGTATGGCGCTCCCCGCGCGGACCGCTCGTGGACCGTGACACGACAGCTCGGACTGCGTACAGCGTTCACTGGGCCGGATACGACCTGCCGCTGCACAAGACAGCCGAAGCCGGCCTGGAGTTGCTGAGGGCAAGCGACTTCGATACGTTCCGGGAGATCGTGACCGGGCTGGGTGCTCTTGACGCACACTGGATGTACGCGGATTCATCGGGAAACATCGGCTACCAACTGGGCAGCCCCATAGCTATCCGGCCGGAATGGTTTGACAACGGTCCGCTTCAAGCGTGGAATCTCGATCATTACTGGCAGGGATTCGTGTCGCTGGAGCAGACACCGCACGAACTCAACCCTGAGCGGGGATGGATAGCCTCGGCCAATAACTGCCCGGTTCACCCGGACAGCATGACGCTATACGGCAATTTCGCCGTAGATAGGATACGGCGCATCAGCCACCTGCTCGACAGTAGCACGCAATTGACTCCAGAGGACATGCATCGATTCCAGATGGACCTGGTGGACCTGGGGCTGCTCGATTGGAAGAAGGAGGCGGCCCGATTGCTGTATGCCCAGGGAGACTCGGTACGCGCCAGGCTGGTGCAATCGTGGGATGGTGTTGCCGATGCGGATAGTCGTGTGGTCGGGTTGCTCTGGAACTTCATGTACTATCTCGAAGAGGCTATGTTCGCAGACGAGATAGGTGGGCTGTGCCACAGCCTCAAACGCCACTGGCTCGAGGCAGTGTATGCCGACAGTGAAAGCCCCTTCTGGGATAACACTGCTACCCCGGAAGTCATAGAAACGAAGGTAGATATTGCGCGAGTGGCCATGGGCAAGGCTGCATCGCGGACCCCGGATACGGCCTGGAGCGCCCTGCATACTTTCAGGATCGATCACCCTATGGCGCGGGTACCGGTGATTGGTGGTTTGCTCGATCTGACCTGGGGCCCGGTTGGTTGGAGAGGAACCCCGGGCTGTTTGAACGCGTCGTTCTTCCGCCGGCGAAGCGATTCCAGTTTCGTTTCCGTTGTAGCTCCCAGCTGGCGATTCGTGGCGGATTTCGCAGAGATTGACAGCGCGGCGATGATCCTGCCGGCAGGCAACAGCGGCAATCCGATGAGCCCGTATTTCATGAATTTCCAGGAGGACTGGGTAGCCGGGGATCGCTGGACGGTTCCTACCGACGAGAGCACAGTTCGTGGTAGAGCAATTGGAACTGTGAAGCTACAGCCAGTAGACAGCGCTGCTGCGAATGCGGAGCAACAGTAGTCTTTGGCTCCTAAAGGTGGTTTAGAAGGGCAGGGCCGCCATGATATCATCGTGAAAGGTCTGGATGAACTCAACGCCTGCCTCGTTGGCGGCCTTCAGGTCGCCATTGTTAGCGGCGACGGTGATCCTCACGAAGGCGGCATCGGTAGGCTGCATGAGCAGGGAGTTCTTGAACAGGTCAAACTTCAGGCCGTACTCGCTTCGCACCGCGCCGGAGCGGGTCTCGAACCAGTACAGCATCACAGAGGCCTGGTTGTTGTGAGAGATGACGAGTCGGTTGACTTCCTTAGTAGACCCGTCAGCCAGCGGCAACGTGAAGCTCTGGTGTCGTTCAATCCGCCAGCCGCCGCCTGGAAGGCAGTGTTTGGGTGAGTGAATACTGGCACCGAACTTCTGCGACTTGAAGTAGCCAATGAACAGATCACTGGCATGGCCACCGGGCTGGCGGTAGAGCCTTGAGAGGGTCGCGGTTGCCTGGAGCACGTCGAGTACTCCCTGCGAGTACGATCGATCCTCGCCATAGTATCCCGCTTGATTCATGGGAATGCGCTCGAGCGAGGCAGGCCTGTCGGGCGGGGTCTCGTAGTAGCGAACGGCGTTGCCG
>WJKG01000061.1 GCA_014729205.1 candidate division GN15 bacterium
CGATGGCACCAACACCTTCTCCGGCGGCCCCGTACCCGTTCTGTATGATGGCACCCAGACCGCGGTAGGCGGTGTGACAATCACGTTGCCGATGGCTCAACTGTCACAGGTGACCATTTCGGGCCGCGTCATCGATGCCGATGGCAAACCGATTGGCGGTGCATCGGTTACCGCGAAGGGAGCCAGTACTGCCGCCGACGGATCCGGGAGTTTCACACTACCGCCGGTCGATGTGGAACTGGGACAGTCGGTAACAGTGTCGGCAACGATACCTGTTTACGACGGCAGTACGAAATCCGGCACGGCACAGGTAAGTGCGGACAATGAGCAGGTAGGCGGCGTAACCATCCGCATCGATGTGGAAGACGTCCCCGAGGATGAAATCGATGATTTAATAGATGAACTCGAAGACGATCTCAGTGACGATGGCGCTGATCTGGCCGACCTGATGGCCGAATTCAATCTCGCGGTGTCCAACCTTGACGGTATCGCCCGTGAGTTCGAGAACTACGCCGACTATTTCAACCAGCGGCTGCGAGAACTGCGAGAGGCATCATGTGATGAACCCGATGTTTCCTACGCGCTGAGCTCTGCCTCGTCGCAGCTTGAAATGTACGAGATTGGCCTGGGCGCCCTGCCCGATTTGTACGCGCAGATCGTGGCTGCCCAGTCGGATCCAACCGTGACCCAGTTCGTGACCGTGGAAGGGGAGTTTTCTCGCGTCGTTCAGCAAGAAGGGCTACTACAGAGCCGCTACGCCGAGATGAAAGCCAACTACGGGCTTTGGAATTGCGATGAAGACCAATCCGAGGTGGAAAGCGATGACATCGCCCAAACCGACGCGGACCCCGATGATGTCGATGTGGGTGCCGAGAGTGGTGGCGGTGTCGAGGTATGTGGTGATGGCATCGATAACGATGGCGATAACGAAATCGATGAATGCGACGCTGGCTGCTGCGATAAGAACGTTCAGATTACTGTCTCGGATTGCGGCAGCGCCTCCGATGATGTCTTCCTGGCAGCAGTCAACGGTGCCGATGTGGGTGTGACGCCCAAAGGTGCTGCAAATACGTTCAATGTGGAATTGGCTCCCGGCTCTCATACGGTAACGATTACCTGTCTTGAAGATGAGGTGGGGGGTGGCACCGTTTGTGTCACCGTGATCGTGTTCGGAACAGAGGTTATCGGTGGCATGGAGCGCAACATCCCCGAAGGATCGAGCCAGACCTTCAGCTTCACTGTACCCACCGGCACTACTGTCATGGGCATGCCCAACACCTACGACGGGAGCAGCCTGAAGCACATGGAGCAATAGCCGGTAGCACCCCTGAGTACACAGAGCCCCGGTCGGTAGTTTCCAACCGGGGCTTTTCGTTGCTTGATTGACCATCCGAGCCTATTGTCTAGCCCCCCACCTTGTCGCTGAGTACTGGATCTTCGGGTTTAACCAGGATGAGTTCATATCGGAATGGATCGAACGTGAAGACGAAATTCCTCAGGAAATCAGGTCCTGCTTCTCCGGCAGCGGCCACTCCGTATCCCTCATTGCCCAGCACCCAGTCGGTCACCAGGCCACCTTCGATCTGGTACTCAAATGGGCCGACTGTCATGACCGCGTCGTACATCTTAGTCGGGTACCGCTCGCCACGCCAGATGAGAGCGCTGTCATACGCCCGAATGCCCAGGTGGTCGAGTGCCAGCTCGTTCAGACCAACGTCGCGTGAGCCGCTTTCTATCATCATCAACACCTCGTGGCCGTTGATACTCGCCGGCATATACGGCCAGCCGTTACGGATAATCAGCGGCAGAAAGGTGGCGTGCTCCTTCGGCAACGTGTCACGATAGACAGAGAGCGCCGCTTCATCATGAAGAAACACCCGCTTGTTGATCGGGTCGATCGTAATCGCAGCCCCGTCTAATGCGAACGGTGAGAAGCACCCATCGGCAAGTGTGAAGCCGCCCTGGAAATATTGCACCGGGAAGGAGGTCATTCTGGGCTGAGCAAAGTCCACCGCCTTGATCACCACATCGGCCGGCTCGTCCATGTAGTTGTACTGGATGCCATCTTCGAGGCACATCACTGTATCACCCGGCAGCAGATTGCCCACTGAGTCGCTGTGAACGGTGAAGCCTTTGCCCGAAGTACCCGTGTCCAACGACATCTTGAGCTTGCGCCCGTTGGCATCGACGAAATACAGCCCCATCTGGGAGCCGCATTCCGCGTACTCAAGTTCCATGGTGCCCGTGACATCGATGACCGTTGGCATCCGGTTCTTGGCGGTGAACACGCTGTCGAACATCCCCCATCGGTAATCGACATGAGCGTGAAGCAACTCAAGGTACGCCAACCCCTCGGCGAAGGTCCTGTTGGTGGCCCGGCAGAAAGCGGCCTTGTACGGCGCGAAGCCCAATGTTATGGGGTCCGATAGTACTCTCAGTTCCCCTTCATCCGGGAGGGGTCGCAACCGGTGCTCGATCTCATACAGCCAGCGTGTATATCGGACCTCGGCCGATTGAGGATAGAGTGACTCGCATCGCTTCAGCTCATCAAGGAACGCAATGTCACCCATGAAATGCAGCAGCTTCAAATGAAGAAGATCTGCTTTGTCGGTGCTTCCGAGTGAACGCAGCGAATCGATTGTGGTCGGCAGGCTCTTGCTCCCGTATACCAACGAGGCTTCGCCTTTCAGATACAGTGCCTCCGTGTTCACCGGATCCTGTTGCAGGACACTGTCGATCTGATACCAGGCGTCACGAACCGCTCCCTTGTGAAGGAGTTGTCGTGCCTTCTGCAAACGTTCTGAAACTGCGGCGGCCTCGGTGGGTATCATGGCAGCAATGCCTGCGATCACTATCAAAATCAACGCCAATCGCTTCATAGTACCTCCATCGTTGTAGCCAGACATGAACATGGTGCGCAGTCTCCATGTACGGAACGACCGAGGATAGGTTGCGAACTGAGCTATAGTGAAGAACATTTTGGCCCCGACAGGCGGGCACGGAGCAAACCTCCAACTCCGTGCCGCGCCAGGGGGCATGCGAGGTATCAGGTGCGATTTGGCCTTGGGCGGATTATCCGCCTCCGAGGCCGAGGAAGTTGTGCAGCCACTCCAACCAGGCGGGCCAATCGCCGCCCCAAATGAACTGGCAAAGCCAATTATGAAGCGCTAAGAACACTGATATCACCTCCCTCGGGCTAGAGGGTTTGAGACACGACCCCTGCAACTATGAAAGGGAACGGGGTCTTAAGCGATATGTCTTGTAGAGCTGGAAAATCCTGCGTGCGTCAGTCTGCCTGGAATATCGTACTTGACGTGCGCGCTGTCAAGCGCGAGCGCAAGCTAAGATCAATAGTCTGTCTCACTTTGCAGCTTGTACTTCAGCCGCCCCGAAGTACTTCCGTCGCAGCCATAAGGCAACCTTGACCAGTCCGATCAACACCGGTACCTCGACCAGCGGGCCAATGACGGCCGCAAACGCTACTCCGCTGTTGATGCCAAACACGCCGACAGCCACTGCGATGGCCAACTCGAAGTTGTTCGAGGCGGCGGTGAAACTGAGAGTTGCCGAGCGGGCGTAGTCGGCGCCCGCCTTCCGGCTGAGGAAGAAGCTGACCAGGAACATGACCACGAAGTAAATCAGCAGGGGTACAGCAATGCGGACAACATCGAGTGGGATCTTCACAATCAACTCACCCTTGAGCGAGAACATGACGAGGATAGTGAACAGCAACGCTATGAGCGTGATCGGACTGATGCGGGGAATGAACTCGCGATGATACCACTGCTTGCCTTTGGCTTTCACCAGTATCAGCCGTGTCAGTATGCCGCCGATGAACGGTATTCCCAGGTAAATGAATACGCTCTCGGCTATTTGACCGATAGTGATATCCACAACAGCTCCCTCCAGACCGAACAGCGGTGGCAGCTTGGTTACAAAAATCCATGCAAACACCGAATAGAAAACAACCTGGAACACGGAGTTGAAAGCTACCAGCCCCGCGGCGTATTCAGGATCACCGTCCGCGAGGTCATTCCACACAATTACCATGGCGATGCACCGCGCCAGACCAATCATGATCAACCCCACCATGTACTCCGGAAAGTCGTGCAGGAAGACCACCGCCAGGGCGAACATCAACACCGGGCCAATGGCCCAATTCTGCACCAGGCTCAAACCAAGTACCTTGAAGTCACGGAATACACGTCCCATCTCTTCATAGCGAACCTTGGCCAGCGGTGGGTACATCATCAGGATCAGCCCGGCCGCAATAGCGATATTGGTGGTGCCTACCGAGAAGGTATCCCAGAACCCGGCAATGCCCGGATAGAAGTGACCTACAGCCACGCCGATAGCCATGGCCGTGAAGATCCAAACGGTCAGATAGCGGTCGAGGAAGTTGAGCCGTTTCGACGTTGCCTGTTGTGGAATGGCTGCGATATTCTGTGACATGCTATTTCACCTGCGTGAGCTGTGTACGACATAGTTCTTCGGGGTTTATGCGCTGAATCCTCGCCAGCCGACGTGCATCGGCGGCGGCTTGAGCGCTTGCCTCAGCAAGGCTGAGCATGGGAAGTAGCGCCCGCACGAGTGTTGCGCCCTCATCGCTGGTCGCCATTCGGTAGTAGACCCACCTTCCCTGCTTGTATGACTCGATAATCCCTGTCTCGCGGATGATTTGAAGATGGCGAGATACGGTAGAATTGGCCAGTTCGAGAAGGGCAACGATTTGGCACACACATAACTCGCCCTGTCGAAGGGCCAGAACGATGCGGAGACGGTTTGGGTCACCCAGGGCACTGAATGCGGCCGCCACTCCCTGCAACTGACGACGGTTGCTACGAGCGTTTTCACTGATCTTGCCGGAGGTCAACATTCCTGCCTACTGTTCCTGCGTGACATTCACTCTGGAGAACGCATAGAGCATTTCGGTACTGATCTGGCGGCACCGTTCGGCGTAAGCGGCGGCTTCCTGGTCAGTACCATCAAACTCCTTCGGGTCCTCGTACGGGATGGCGACTCGCCCTGCTGCTCCGAAGACGACTGGACAGGCCTCATCCGCATCCGAACAGGTCATGACGGCGCAGAAGTTCTCGGCAGGATTGGGTGGTTCATTGTACACCTTCGAGAACGCCACCAGCGGGGGGGATGACTCACTGTACATGACACGGTAGCGCGGATTCTCGGCGTCGGATGTTCGCTCGATTGCGAAACCAGCGTCCTCAAGGGCCCGAACCGCCCGCGGATTGAATGCCGTTGCCTCGGTACCGCCCGAGTAGGTCTCAACGTGAGGAACACCGTACCAAACGGCTGCTGTTTGTGCCCATATCTGGGCAAGATGACTGCGTCGCGAGTTGTGCGTGCAAATGAAGGTCAGATTCGTCGACTGGTCCTTCGCGACGCGAGTCGCAACGTACTGTGCGATCTGTTCGAGCTCGCCCTTTCGCTTGTCGCTAATGCCATCGAAGCCCTCAATGCTCGTCTCTATATAGGTTTCGAGTGCTGAATTGACCATAGAATCGTTCTCTCCTGTTTGGCCGGAAACAGTCATTGTCACCAGTAGTACGATAGCCAAAATCGTGCTCTTCATTGCGGAAGCCTGCGTTTGGGTTGTCTTTACAGTTCGTCATTTCGCCAAACAACGAAATAACACTATGGGTTCCCAATTGGTCAGAAAGATCGAGTGCTTAACTCAATTCTAACAAGTAGACCCATGTGAAATAGAGTCCCACGCCAATGAAGACCACCGCCGTTACTCTTCGCGCCCATTTCTCGATCGTGCTCAGGCGGTCGAAAACAGTGCCCACGTACTTCGCTCCCATGGCTATGACAATGGCAACACCTACCACCGGCAGAGCCGTTCCAACTCCGTACACAGTAGGCATGAGAACACTCGATTGATGATCCAGTGCCAGCGGTATGAGGCTACCGAAAAAGAGTGCCGCCGAGACCGGACAGAATGAAAGCGCAAACAGAAGGCCCAGCAGCCCTGCACCCCAGATTCCCCAGGCTTCAACTCGTGCTTGCAAAGACGTGCCTGCGCCGATGCCTGGCAGCGGGATTCTAATCACGCCAAGCAGCAGTATTCCGGCGACCAACAGCACCGGCCCGAGGATCTTGTTCATATTAAGCTGCAGCCACATGGCAACCTCGGGTATCGACAGAACACTGGATACAACCAGCATGCCAATAGCGACATAGGTCACCATGCGACCCAGCGTATATACGAAACCCGACAGCAACACCCGGTACGGACGATCGACCTGCTTCCCAATGAACGTAATGGCCGCAATGTTGGTAGCCAATGGGCAGGGCGATATCGAGGTGAGAACGCCAAGCCAGAGAGCCGATCCAATCGCGACCAAATAGCTGTCCATGCTACTTCTTGTCCTTGCTCTCGGCTGGATTCAGAAAGGACTCCACCTCGTCCTGGATATACGCCACGAAGTCGTCTTTGTCCCCGACCAGCTTCCAGATCCGGTCCAGGTTCTTCCACTCAGTTTCTCTGTCGTCGGTAACACGCGAGAGAATCACCGATTGCGTGTAGAGTTCATAGTCCTCGGCGAGGTGCTCGTTGCCTTCAGTCTGGAAATTGACCACCCGCCAGACAACGGTACTGTCTGCCAGCTGCTCGGCGAAAGCTGAATCCACTGCCTCCTTGGTGTACGATTCCAGCTTCTGACAGGTAGGGCACCGGCGGTTACCGTGAAGGTAGTAAACTATCACGGTCTGGTGGGATTCCTCGACCGTGTCAGCCACAGCCCCGGCTTCGGTGTTGGCAGTCTTGGTCGGTGGATCCTGATTCTCGGCCAGGCCAACGGAGATTGCCAGCAGCAGTATTCCCAGTGTAAGTAGTATTGTGCGCATCATTGTCTTTCCCTCCGCTCGTTATTGAAGCATCTTCTTTAGCTCGTCGGACTTCGGCACCTTGCCGCTCACCTTTACCTGATCATCGACCACCAGCGCCGGCGTGATCATCACGCCGTACGACGTAATCTGCCCGATATCGGTCACCTTCTCTACTGTGCACTCCAGGCCGAGCTCCGCGACCGCCTCCTTCGTCTTCGCCAGCAGTTGTTCGCACTTGGCACAACCCGGACCAAGCACTTTGACTTGTTTCATCCTTAGGTCCTCCTTAGAACAGGGCACCGTAAATGATCCCTGTCGTTGTCGACATCACCACTACCAGAGCGATGAAGACCAATGTCTTCTTTGTCCCCATCACCGAGCGTATCACGAGCATATTCGGGAGCGACAGCGCCGGCCCGGCCAACAGCAGCGCCAATGCTGGTCCCTTGCCCATACCGTTATCTATCAAACCCTGTAGAATGGGTACTTCGGTCAGGGTCGCGAAATACATAAAGGCCCCCACCACCGATGCGAACAGGTTGGCTCCAATGGAATTCCCGCCAACAGCCGAGGAGATCCATCCAGAGGGGATGATGCCCTCGTTGCCCGGACGTCCGAGTAACAACCCGGCCACCAGGACTC
>WJKG01000062.1 GCA_014729205.1 candidate division GN15 bacterium
ACCAAGATGTACACGATTCGGCTCAGAGCAGTCATTTCACCGAAAATCGTCGCCACCAGATCGAAATTGAACAGGCCTACCAAGCCCCAGTTCAAGCCGCCGACTACCAGCAGAATGGCTACGGTTACATCTAATCCACGCATCTCGTTTCTCCTTGTTTAGAGTTCCTGTTTCGTTGTGGTTTCGTCATTCATTTGTCTAATACAACACGCTTGATGTCTGATATTGTTCCCATTTTGTGTAAAGTTTGTCGATTTTTTCCCTGATTAGTCTATAGGGGCGACCAGCCGTCTGACTAACCTTTTGCCAAAGCGTCAGTTACGCCGACCGGCTAACCGCCCCTCCTGATAAAGAAACCGTCTGCAGTTGCTTAGAATGGCTTGAAAAGCCCCCAGAACGCCTCACCATCAGCACAATAAAGGCCGACCCGGTCAGGTCGGCCTTGTAGCAATTCTGTCTATTATTTCTTCAGCGATGTGATGTCAATAGCTGGACTCGTCCAGCTTCACTTTGCCCCGGAAGATCCAGTAGATGCTGGCCGTGTACGCAATCACCAGCGGCATGCCCAGAACCGCTATTATCAGCATAATCCCGAGCGTCTTCTCTGACGACGCTGCATTGTATATCGTCAGGCTGTTGGCAACGATTGGCTTGGAGAGTATCAAGTTGGGGTACATCCCGATTCCAAAAAGGGTCAGCAGGGCCGCCATCGAGGCGCACGATGACAGGAAGGCCCGAAAATCTCGACCGTGGTGGATCTCGCGCGGGATGTTGGCAACGGCCAGGGCGTTCAGAAGCGGTACTACGAACAACCAGGGTGAGGACTTCAGATTTTCGGACATGTGGGGCACAAAGATCAGTGTAGCCATGGTTGTCATTACATAGCAGACGATGAAGACAACAATGGTGCGATTGATCCAGCCTCGTATGCGGTCGTGAAGTTCACCCTCGGTTTTCATTACCAAATATATGGCTCCGTGCATGACAAACAGCGACACCGTGGTGATCCCGACCAGTATGGCATAGGGATGCAACAGGCCTACAAACGAGCCGATAGACTCACCCGCCTCGTCCAGTGGGATACCCCAGGCGATATTCCCCAGCGCCACCCCGATTAATAATGAGGCCAGCACACTGGCACCGCTGAAACTGGCGTCCCAGAACTTCCGCCACGTTCGATTCTCGCGTTTACTTCGGAAGTCAATTGCCACGGCTCGGAAGATCAGCCCCACCAGAAGCAGCATCATCGCCAGATAGAATCCGGAGAATGAGGTAGCATAGACCTCGGGAAAGGCCGCAAACAGGGCGCCACCACCGGTTACCAACCACACTTCGTTGCCATCCCAGACTGGGCCGATCGAGTTCAACAGGATTCGTCGGTCATGATCAGACTTGACGAACAGGTGCAGGGCGCCAACGCCGAGGTCGAAACCATCGAGTATCGCATAGCCGGCGAAGAGCGTTCCCACCAGAATGAACCAGATGCTGTTCAGATCAAATGTGAATTCCATCAGGACTGCCCTCCCGATGTCTTGGCCGAGTCAAACACCGGGCCATGCTGGATTTTCTCGTTCAGCAGGTATATGAACAAGGCGAACAACAATGCGTATATGAGCGCGAACAGTATAAGCGATGTCCAGACTTCGCCCACTCCGACCGAGACCGAAAGCGCATCTTCAGTACGAAGGAGCCCGTAGACAATCCACGGCTGACGACCCACCTCAGCGGTAATCCAGCCGAGCTGGTTCGCTATCTGGGGCAGGAGTACCGAAAAGACCATTATCCACAGCAGCCAGCGCGCCTTGAACAACGCCCCTGTCGACCACGTAACAATACCCACAAGCGACAGAGCTATCAGGGCAAAGCCAATCGAGACCATTATGTGATAACTCTGGAATACTATGTTCACCGGCGGCCGGTCTGACTTATCGAATGCCTGAAGTCCGGTAATCGGTGCCTCCGTATCCTGATGAACCAGCCAGCTCAGCAGGCCGGGAATCTCGATACCGCTAACCTTTTCACCGTCCTCGTCTACCCAACCGAGGATATAGGCCCCAGCGGGCGCACTGGCTGCGTAATGCCCCTCCATAGCCGCCAGCTTGGCCGGCTGTGTCTCGGCGAGGGTATCGGCCGACATGTGACCCGTGACCAACTGGCCAATCGATGCCGCCACCGCTATTACGATGGCGATTTTCATCGACCCCATCGCAAAATCTCTGTGCTTGCCGCGAAGCAGATAAAAGGCGCTGACGCTCAACACGAAGAACGCCGCCGCCTGCCAGCATCCCATGTAGACATGGCTGATGCGATCGATAAAGGATGGGTTGAATACCACCGCCCAGAAATCGGTGATCTCAGCCCGGACTCCATTGGCTGTCTCGACAATGTGATACCCGGCCGGCGTTTGCTGCCATGAATTGGCCACCACAATCCAGATCGCCGAAAAGTGTGCTCCGAACGCCACCAGGATGGTGGAGATGAAGTGTGTCCTGGGCTTGACCTTGTCCCAGCCAAACAACAGGATGGCCAGGAAGCCTGACTCCAGGAAGAAGGCGAATATTCCCTCGGCGGCAAGAGCACTGCCAAAGACATCGCCGACATACCTCGAATAGGTCGCCCAGTTGGTGCCGAATTGAAACTCCATTACAATGCCACTGGCCACGCCAAGAGCGAAGATCAACCCGAAGATCTTGACCCAGAACCGGGTCATGTTGTGATACAGGGGGTTCTTGGTGCGCAGGTATGTTCCCTCCATGATGACCAGGAATAACCCCAGTCCAATACTCAGCGGCGGGAACAAGTAGTGGAATCCGATTGTGAATGCAAATTGAATACGGGAAAGAAGTTCGATATCCACGGCGGTGCTATCCTTCTTTTGGCGCCAGGGACACGCCGGTTCATACAACCACCAATTGCTCCAAGTTTAGTCAGGTTGTCCGTCAACCGTCAAGCAAAATAAGTGAAGACCGGCACAAAAAATGTCCTGCGCCGACCCAAAAAGTCCCTGCAAGGTAGTGTAGTTTCTACCCCGTACGATCCTCATGAAATCGTAACACAGAGGTGTTATCAATTCCGGATGAGAGATCACCTCGAGCATGGGATTATGTCGAAACGAGCCGTTGTCGCTGGAGGAGTCACCGCCATACTGTTACTCTTTGGCTGTTGGCCTGAAACTCAGCAGTCTGAAGGCCCTTCCGAGCGAGTCGTGGAAGCACTGGTGGCGGATATGCTCTACCGACAGGTACCCCCGTCATTACTGGATACGCCACTCGATGAGCCTGGGGGCAAGGCGCGGATCAACGATTTCGAGATCGTCCACAGCTACAGTCAGGATACATCGCTGGAT
>WJKG01000063.1 GCA_014729205.1 candidate division GN15 bacterium
CTGTGGAGCGTGAAAAATCAGTGATGGTGAAACCGTGCGAACCGAAACGCAGAAGCAACTCGTCGGGGCAAGTCTAAGCATCGCGCTTGACCTCCTCGCCGGTCATACGCTCGATCTCATCGAGCAGCGCCGTCTCCAGTTCGTCCTCGGTCATGCGCTGGACAATCTCCCCCTTCTTGATCAGAATTCCGCGCCCGTCGCCACCGGCGATGCCGACATCGGCAGCCTTCGCCTCGCCGGGACCGTTGACCGCACACCCCATCACAGCCACCTTCAGGGGCTTCTTGATATGCTCGGTCTTGGCGCTGATTGACTCCGCCAATGGAATCAAGTCAATCTGACAGCGTCCGCACGTAGGGCAGGAAATGACCTCCACACCGTCGTTGGTAACAGCGCAGGACTTGAGTATCTGGCGAGCTACTCGCGGCTCGTGGATCGGATCCGCCGTCAGTGACACGCGGATGGTGTCGCCGATCCCTGTCAACAACAGCGAGCCGATCCCCACCGAGGACTTGATCGTACCCGCCTCCAGAATACCGGACTCGGTGATACCGAGGTGCAGCGGGTAGTCACAGCGCTCCGCTACCCCATGATAGGCCCAGAAGGCCGTCACGGTGCTGGTTGATTTGACAGAGATGATGATGTCAGTGAAATCGAGACTTTCGAGAATCGCCACTTCCCGCATTGCCGCCTCAACAAATGACCGAGGATCATCGTGACCATACTGCTGCAGTACATCCTCGGGCAGTGAGCCGGAGTTGACGCCAATCCTGATCGGGACCCCGGCATCCTTGGCGGCCTTGGTAACCTCACGGACCTTCCATTCGGCGCCAATATTCCCCGGGTTGATGCGAATCTTATCGAACCCGGCCGCAATAGCCTTAAGGGCCAGCTTATACTGGAAGTGAATATCCGCCACCAGGGGCTTGGAGATCTGTTTGCGTATGTCCGGCAGGCAATCAGCGGCGGCATGGTTGAGCACCGACAGACGCACGATATCACAGCCCGCCGCGAATAGCTCTCGGGTCTGAGCCACCGTAGCCTCGACATCGCGAGTGTCGGTCGTTGTCATGGACTGGACGGCTATAGGGAAGCCGCCGCCGATGATGACATCGCCGACCTTGACCGTGCGGCTCTTGCGCCGCTGTATGGGGTAGTTTAGTTCCATCGCCTTTAGTTGACGCCTTGTATAACAGCGTGTAGTTTACCTTGTTCTACGCAGTAGCGCAAATGTAAGTTGGAGTTAGCGTGATCTGGGTCAAGCGAATCGGTGCCATTGTCCTCATCGTTGCCATGGGGCTCGTCTGGTGGCACTACGACGAACAACAGCAACAGCAAGAGCAGGAGCTTGCCAAGAAGTACGCCCTGGCCACCGCGAAGGTCATGATCACCCGGACTCAGTTTCGCGGAAAACCGGGATCATTCAGGTCATCTCGTGAGACAGTGCTATCGGAACAGGGTGTTACTCCCGAAGACGTGATCGCTTACCTGGAGCGCTATGAAGACAAGCCCGAGAAGTACCTGGAATACTCTCGGCTGGTGAAGCACTATGTTGACTCGCTGCTGACCCGTCGGGGTTACTAGTTCACGTCTATTCGTCCGCCTCGAATGCGTTGGGGTAATGCTCCAGTACACCGTTCGTAAATGTGACCACATCGAAGCGCACATCACAACCGCTGATCTCATTCTCCACAAGATATCGCCTGGCGGCCTCGGACAGATTGCTCATCTTGCGTTTGTCCACCCACTCGGCCGGATGTCCGAAACCGGGTGTCGATGATGACTTCACTTCCACAAAAATGATCAGATCGCCCTTGCGGACAATCAGATCGATTTCCTTGTGGCTGGCCTGCCAGTTTTGCTCGAGAATCTCAAAACTATGCTGACGGAAATAGTCAGCGGCCAGCCCCTCGTATCTGCGGCCGGTTTCTCTACGCCTGCGCTGTGTCATGAAGGGAAGGTATCAGAGGAGAACGGGATTGTCCAGAAGCAGTTCGGCCACCGGGCGGTAGCTTCGACGATGTATCGCGCACGGCCCATTCTCCTTTAACTCCGAGAGATGCCGGACCGTTGAGTAACCCTTGTGCACCGAAAACGTGAACTGGGGGAACAGGTTCTGGTAATTCGTCATAATCCGGTCGCGAGTCACTTTGGCGACAATAGAAGCCGCTGCGATGCAGTCGCACTTGCCATCACCGCCGACCACCGTAATCTGAGGCATGCTCGTGTTCGGGACCTGTTGGTTGCCGTCGACCAGCATGATTTCCGGCGCCTGCTTCAAACCATTCACTGCCTTGCGCATAGCCATGAGCGAAGCCCGCAGGATGTTCATGGTGTCGATTTCCTTGTGGTCAATAATCCCGATGCTCATGGGAATATCCATCGCCACCATTTCTTCGAACAACCGCTCGCGCTCAGCCGCAAGGAGCTTTTTGGAGTCATTTAGCCCCTTGATCTTCACGCCTGCCGGAAGTACAACGGCTGCCGCCACTACCGGTCCGGCCAGCGGGCCACGGCCCACCTCATCGATTCCGCACACCAGCTCAAACCCTTTGGTGTGCAGCATCTTCTCCACATCGGCACAGCGGATGCTCAGCACTTCTTTGCGGAATTTCAATTGCAGTTGCATGACACTACCAAAATACTCGCCACCACGATGTTTTTGCAACAACTGTTTGCTCATTAATGATTATCGTCGCATTGTTAGACAGGAATTAGCGGTCCAGAGCGCCGCCCGATACAAGTGAAATCCTGATGTGCGAAAGATGAACAATGGTAGCCCGTACACCCAAGAAGAATGAGCTGAGCTTCACGGTCATCGCCGGTGAGTTGAAAGGCCGACGGATCATCTCGCCCGATCTCGGCGTCACCCGGCCACCACTCACTCGGCTTCGTCGCTCAATCTTCGATTTCTTGAATCCGTATGTCGAGCTGGCGCGCTACCTGGATCTGTTCAGCGGTACCGGTTCTTATTTGTTCGAGGCGGTCTCGCGCGGTGCATCCCAGGCAGTGGGTATCGAGGCCGAGCCGCGACTTGCGGATGCCATCAATCGACAGGCACACGAGTTCGCCATCGCCAGGCGCTTGGACTGCCGGTGTCAGGATGTCTTCGAGGCCATTCCCCGAATGCACGAGATCGGCGAGCGTTTCGATGTCATCATGATGGCGCCACCTCAGTACAAAGGGCTGGTTTCCGACACCCTGTCCACGATGCGACAACACGAGATAACAACTGCCGAGTCCCTCATCATTGCCCAGCATGACACCTCTGAGACTGACCAGATTGACTGGGCGGGATACCATATCCAGCAGCAGCGTCGCTATGGCAATACCACCTTCACGGTGATGTTGACCTGCCCGACCGGCTAACTGGCTACACTGTGCACCCCCCAAAAGGCAACGCCCCCGCATGGCGGAGGCGTCAAAAAGTACCGGCTTACCAGAGACCAGTTGGTGCTATTCGCTCTTCTTTTCGGTCTCTTCGGTAGCTTCAACCGTTTCGGTCTGAGCATCTGTTTCAGCCGGCTGGGCTTCTTCGGTCGGCTTCGACTCCTCTGTGCCCTCGGAAGCTGTAGCTTCGTTCTCGGTCTGTTTGGCAGCCTGGGCTTCTTCTTCAGCCTTAACGTGCGCCGCTTTCTTGGCTTCCTGCTCTTCATGAGCTGCGCCCGCGTGGCCGGGACCGGCAGCGTCTTTGCGAGCCGACTTATCAACCAGCTGCTCTTTGATACGAGCTGACTTGCCCGTCAACTCACGAAGGTAGTAGAGCTTGTTACGGCGGACGATACCCGAGCGCACTTTCTCAATCTTGGCGATATTCGGCGACAACAGCGGGAAGATACCCTCAACACCGACGCCAGAAGAGATCTTGCGAATAGTGAAGGTCGCGCCCGTGCCGCTGCCTCGGCGGCTGATCACCGTGCCCTGGAAGACCTGGATGCGCTCCTTGTCACCCTCTTTGATCTTCACGTGGACGCGGAGCGTATCACCGCTGGTGAAGGGAGGGTAATCATCGCGAGCATAGGCCTGCTCGATTTGCGCTATGCGCTTCATGACGGTTTCCTTTCAGTAGATATATTGTCATTCTCGTTTTGCCATTGATGCACCAGCTCCTTTTCTTCTGCAGTCAGGCTGGCCCTGTGCAGCAAATCCGGCCGATTGGCAACGCATTTGCGAAGCCCGCTCCGGCGCTGATACTGCTGTATCTGCTGGTGGTGACCGCTGAGCAATTCGGCGGGTACGTCCAGCCCGCGGTACGTGGC
>WJKG01000064.1 GCA_014729205.1 candidate division GN15 bacterium
CGATGGTCGCCTGGTTGTTCAGTCGGTTACCGAGCATGACCTCGGCTGAGCGATCGGTTCATTGATTCGTATAATAGCCATGATGAAAACTATCCTGCTGCTTGTACTAATGACGCTGGCGGCCGGGACGGCTATGGCCTCCGGCAATGCCGTGACGTGCGAGATATCCAGCCTGTATTACGACTCTACCACGAGTCGGGCGGTGCCGCTGTCGGTCGATACGACCACCTTGTATCTGGGGATCTCACGCACCGGTTTTCCGGTGGCGTTTGCCCTGCAGGCCGAAGTGACGGCAATCGACACCCATCAGGTCGATCTGACTGCACAGATCACGACGACCGGTGCCACACCACAAACCAAGTCCAAACGCTTCTCCGTGGAGTACGGTTTGCCGGCGGAAATCCGTGGTATCACCGCCAAGGCTGGACAGGACTATCGCCTTCGGATCGTCCCGCTGGAGGCGACCGATGCTACCCCGGAACCATGTACATTCGATCATACCAAGCGTGGTGAGTTCAAGATTTTTCCGACAGCCAATATGGATCTGAACTATGTGCCCGGCTCTTTGGCGGAATTCCACCAGACGCTGATTCGTGATGTGATGGAAACGCGGTTCAAGCAGTTTCGAGTGGCGTTTGCGCTGAGCCTGCCGGGCAAGTACGACCTGTTTGCCTGTCCCTGTGCCCTGCCGAGCGTTCTCTGGGACGACCGGTTTGCGATGGCCCAGGATCCAACGCGATCGCTGATGTTTGCCATCCATGCCACCGATTTCACCTCGATCGATCCGTTCATTATCTGCCACACATCGCTATTGCGCCATTTCGGCTATACGCCGCCGGTGCTGTCTGAGGGGCTTGCAGGCTATTTCGGCGTAGCGATTCACGATATGCGAGAACTGATCGACAATGGCGCACACCGGCCACTGGCAGAGATAATGCCAACCAGCAAGTACATGGCGGCTGATGCCATGCTGGCCGACAGGACAGCTGCAACAGTGGCACGATACCTGATCGATACCTATGGTTGGGATCGATTCCGGGAGTTGTACGAGCTGGCCCATGATGGCAATTTGCTGGAGCAGGTGAGTGACCTTTGTGGGGTGAGTATCGAAGAACTCCAGAGTGAATGGCTGACCTGGGTGGACACGGTGACTATCCTTCCGGAGCAAGCGCATCTGGCTGCCGAGCAGGCGGAGGTGCTTCGGCAGTATGGCCGAATGGCGGAGTGTTTTGAGTTGATGCTGTCACTCGCAGACGACAAGCGCGACTCCTCAATGGCCCTGGCCGGGATTGTTCGCGCCGCGTACTATGATGGTGACTACTATCAAGCGGTCGACCTGCAGGAACAACGAGTTGAAGATGACAGTGCCGCGAGCGACAAGCGAGCCTCGCTGGCGGGTTACCAGATGATGGCCGGGGAGTATGATTCCGCTATGGAGACCATTAATGCCATCTTGAGTGTTGATCCGGGCAATGCCTTTGCGACATTCAATATGGCGCTCTATAATCTGACGTCACATGACACTTCGGCGGCAGTGGACGTCCTGCGGGATATGGTGAGTTCGGCAGAGGCGGCACCTTCGCCGGAGGCAGTTGTTCTGCTTCACTCAGTAGGCGAGCCCGATGATCTGTCGCCGACACTAATCGCCGGGGCCCGCGCGGATCTGCATCGAAGGATATCGGTCAATCCTATGGAGCCCTCGGCGTACCTGTGGCTGGCCTGGTCAAACCTGATCGAGGCTCGACAGGGCACCGGCAGCGGTACGGCATTGCAGACGGCCGGGGAGTTGTTGCAGGTTGTGCATTTGATAGAGAGTCGAACGTTCTACCTCGGAATGTTGTTCTTGCTGGAAGGGAAACTGGCGGACCTTCGTCAGGACAGAGAAACAGCGCGCGAGTGGTACGGACGAGTCTTAAGCAACGCCTCGGCGGCCTACCACCAGGAGGAAGCGACAGCATTGCTGGAGACTCCCTACGGAGGTTCGCAATAGGCGACGATTAATCATCTATGTTCAACTTTCTCAATCCGACCATATTGTTTGCTTCGCTGGCGGCGCTCATACCGCTGATCATTCACTTGTTCTCTCGTCGGCGGGTCAAAGTGGTGGAGTTCTCATCGCTGAAGCACCTTCAGGCCATGCAGAAGCGGCAGGTGCGGCGTCTGAAGATCCGCCAGTTGCTCCTGCTGTTATTACGGATGCTGATCATACTGGCGGTAGTGATGGCCTTTGCCCGTCCGACAACCGAGGGTGGTTATGTCGGTTCGCATGCCTCGGTCTCGGCGGTAATCGTGGTGGACAATTCGAGTTCCATGAATCGCTTTGTCGCCGATGGTAATCTCTTCGAGCTGGCCCGTGAGCGCGCTGGAGAGCTGCTGGAGACGTTTGGCGAGTCGGATCAGATTGCGCTTGTGCCGCTAACGGCTGTTGTGGACGAGGAGGGCGCCACTTCAACAGGCTTCAGTTCAGCTGCCACAGCGATTGAAGTTCTTGATCGCATGACGACCGGGGCTGCCGTGACCAATCTCAACCAGGCGATGGACCACGCCTGGGAGCTGCTGGACAGGGCCATTAACGTCAACAAGGAATTGTACGTCATCTCCGATCGGCAACGTCGGCTGCTCCCTGAAGATAGACCGGAGCGCGATTCGGTTGCCAATGTCTATTTCGTTGACCTGCCGATTGAAGCGTCGGAGAACCTTGGTCTGACAAGTGTCGGATTCGGTGGTGAGTTACTTCTGCCCGGCCACGAGTTTGAGTTGTCGGCAAACGTGAGCAACTACTCGGGGACGGATCGGGACGATGTGATAGCCTCGCTGTATATCGATGGTAACCGCGTGGCGCAAACGGACGTTGCCGTGTCGGCCGGTCAGGAGACCACGGTCCGCTTCCGGCGCTCAGTGGCCAGCGGCGGGTTCCACTCGGGGTATGTGGAGTTGTCCGATGATCGGTATCTTCCGGACAACCGCTATTACTTCAGTTTTCACATCCCGGAGGAGTTCTCGGTTCTGGTCATCGGTGAGGATGCTACTGCTCGCTTCATCGGGATGGCACTCAGCCCTGATCCGGAATTGAATCAGTACTGGAGCGTCAAGCAAGCAACGCCGGAAGATCTCGCCACCGTCAACATTTGGGAGTATGATGTAATCGTCCTTGCCGGAGCGCCACAAATCGCACCGGCGTATGTGGAGCGACTGAAGCTGTACGTCCGTCAGGGTCGCTCGATATTCCTCACTTACGGCTCTCGAGCCAGCATGGAGCGCTTCAACGAAGATTTCGCCGAGTTGAGCGGCGTAACCTACACGGGTGACATCAACCCCAATCCGAGCCGGGCGGGCTACTACACGCTGGAGGCGGTCGATTTCCGTCACCCCATCTTCTCGGTGTTTCAGTTCGAGAACCAAAAGCCTCCGGAAATCAAGTTTTACACCTTGCCGAAGCTATTACTCACAGGCCGGGCTACTGCTATCGCCAATTTCTCCGGGGGACGTCCGGCGCTGGTTGAGCACGGATACGGCAGTGGTTCCGTGGTAACCTTCACTGGCCCATTACTGCCGCAGTATACTGAGTTGGTAAGCAGCGCCCTGTTTGTGCCACTGGTATCGCGGACGGTGGAGTATCTGGCAGCGGATCTCTCCAGTTACGACGTGGAACTGCACTGCGTCGACAACATCACGCGCAGTTTGAAGAGCGGTCGTGATGCTTCGGGCGTACTGGAGCTGGTTACGCCCGATGGTACTACCTACGACCTGGCAGCGCAGGAGAATCAAGGCAGTATTGTACTGCAGCCGCGGCCGACCGATCAACCGGGAGTCTACCGGGTGCTTTCCTCGGGACGAGAGATAGACCGATTTGCGGTCAACATCAATCCGGCCGAGGGGGAGCTGGCCGCAGTTGACATGGACGAGATGGCGCTGGCGTTCGGAGTGCCGTGGTCGGCTGAGATCGAATCGAACACGGCGGTTGAAGCTGCTGTCGCGGAGCTTCGGTTCGGGCG
>WJKG01000065.1 GCA_014729205.1 candidate division GN15 bacterium
GCTCCGCCACGACAGGACGGTCCTGCTCGTGGACAATCGGAAGTGGATATTCGGGCATGGCGTGACACTCGGGCACGGTATAGCCGGTGATCCGTTCCACCGCAGGATTGACATACAACAGGTTACCACGCGGATCGAGCCAGTCCTCCCAGTCGAAGGTGTAATTGGCTATGGCTCGGAAGCGGCACTCGCGTTCTTTGAGTTCGCGCTCCATATGGACATGGGCAAGACCGTTGGCCAGCACCTGCCCAAGGATCTTGAGCAGTGTCACATCTCCTTCTGACAGTCTGCGCGTCTCGCTGTTCGACGTCAGCACCAGGGCACCATATTGGCGTGGCCCGGCCCAAAGCGGAATATTCAGCACCGATTTTGCATCATTCACATCAAGAGCCCGGCGTCGCTCGTCGGCCAGGGCGAGCGGCACGCTACCCGCACGGGGCATGTGGTCCTTTTCAAACCATCTCAGATCCCGAAGCGACCAGGCGTATCCGGCTATGGCCATCGGAACATGCCAAACCATGCTACCATTGCTGGTACTGAAGTGGTACGTTGTCTGGACTGTATCCTGCTCATTGTCGAACAAGTGCAGACTGATTGACCCATCGGACACGATCCGACCCAGAGTAGCCACCACTCCCTGCAGTTCTGAGTCCAGCCGTTCGGGAGACGAGGTGGTCAGACGCGAGGCCACAACGGCAACATAGCGTTCGAATTCGCCTATAGCGAATATCGAGGGGGCCGTTCCGATATCCGCAGCGCGTCGCAATCTCAACACCTGCGGCGAGTTGACAGTCGAATCCTGCCGTGGTGCGTCAGGATTCAACCGGTTCGTCGTGGGCTTCTGGGATACTGTGTTACTCATTACACACATCTGACCGATCGATTCGAGATTCGCCTTCTCTTGTGAAGATCGGCAGAATTGCGCAAGATCTGAACAGCAGGCTCAGCGATCAGATTTCTCGGTCAGATCGGCCAGCTTTTCCACCGGTACGATAGCCATTTGCTCGGGAGTCAGACGCCAGACCCAGTTGCCCTTGGCTGTGCCCGGAGTGTTCATACGGGCGGACTGGTCAAGACCAAGAATATCCTGTATCGGGAAGACTGCCAGTTTTGCACGCGAATCGAGGGCGAGCTTGATCAGATGCCAGTGGACATCATCAGCCGTAACGTCGGTGCCAAGATAGCGCTCCAATCGTTTGAGCGTCTTCTCGTCCGCTTCGTTCTGGTACCAGCCGACTATCGTGTTGTTGTCGTGAGTGCCGGTGTAGACGACTGAATCCTCGTCGTAGTTCTCGGGGAGATACTTGTGTTTGGGGTTGTCTTCGCCGAATGCAAACTCAAGCACCTTCATCCCGGGCAGCTTGTAGCGTTTCATGACCTCGACAACATCGTCGGTGATCGTGCCCAAGTCCTCGGCGATCACTCGCGGATTCTCGAAATGCTGGTGGACTCGCGTCAGAAAGTCATCAACTGGCGCCTCCACCCACTCACCATTGACCGCTGTCTTGTGATGCGAGGGTACCTCCCAATAGGCGACGAGACCACGGAAGTGATCGATTCGCACGATGTCATACAAACGGAACATCTGCTCCAGACGACGGAGCCACCAATCATAATCCTGTCCTTTCAATTCGTCCCAGTTGTAGACGGGATTGCCCCATAGCTGCCCCGTCTTGCTGAAGTAGTCCGGCGGCACTCCTGCGACGACGGTTGGTTGGCGCTTCTCGTTGAGTTTAAAGAGCTCGGGATTGGCCCAGACATCGGCAGAATCATAGGTAATATAGATGGGTAGATCGCCAAAGACCTGAATCTGCCGCTCATTGGCGTAAGCCTTGAGGTCGTCCCACTGACGGAAGAAGAGGTACTGTTCGAACTTCGTCTGTCTGAGTTGACCGGCATACCGGTTCGAAAACTCATTGAGTGCCTTGGGATCGCGGTCTCTCAGCGCCTGAGGCCAATCGTTCCAGCCCTTCAAATCGTTCACCTGTTTGGCGACTGCATACAGCGCGTAGTCATCAAGCCAGGCAGCCTCCTGTCTGCAGAAACTGTCGAAGGGCGCAGTGTCATCACGCTCCTGATAGCGCTCCCAGGACCTGTCAAGCAACGCACGTTTGAGTTTCGTCACCGCGGGGAAATCGACATGATCATCGGGAAACTTCGGTGCGCCGTCAAGGTCCTCGGGCTTGAGATACTGCTGTTCCACAAGGGATTGCGGACTGATCAGATACCGGTTACCGGCAAAGGCCGATGAACCGCTGTAGGGAGAGTAGTGATGAATCCCGTTCACTGGTTGCAACGGGAGTACCTGCCAGAGATTCTGTCCGGCTCTATGGAGCATGTCTATAAACTGGCGGGCGGCGTGCCCCAGATCGCCGATACCGTAGGCGGATGGTAGCGATGTGACGTGGAGTAGAATTCCGCTGGAGCGCTGCTTAATCATTGTTTCTCCCTTCCAGAATGCAGACCGGGAAGTCAGCGAGCATACCGGCAATGGGCAGGACATCATCGTCGCTGTCTACTTGTTTGCCGGTAAAGATGTTGCGCCATTGATTGGGCGCGGTTTCGGGCAATTGAATACAGGTTGATTTCCAGACTGCTCGTCCGTGAGGAAACTGGTTCTCACCTACAAGGTCGGTCATCAGGCGCGGCACCACTACCAGCGACCACACCGATTCATGGCTACGGGCAAAGGCGACGACGTGGTTGGACAAGGGACCACTGGCAACCAACGGGATGTACTCGCCATTGGCATAGAGCTCATGCAGGTTATGGCGATGACTCAGCGAGCGCTGAATAGTGTAGAGCTTAATGGCACCGCTATGCATCTCATCACGGAGGGATTTCAGCAACTCGTCTGTATTGGTATTGGGCTCGCCAATACGCTCAAGGATACGCTTTCGGGAGGCAAAGTCCACCGGGCGACGATTATCCGGATCAACCATGCTCAAGTCCCACAACTCGCACCCCTGATAGAAGTCCGGCACACCGGGACTTGTTATCTTCAGCACCACCTGACTCAACGAGTTCAGCATACCATACCAAGCGATCTTGCGCCAGAAGGGCAGAAAAGCCTCCAGGAAACGGTTGTGTTCAGCCGGAAGGAGTATGTGCTCGATGAAGTGGGTGAATGCCTTCTCATAGGCCGCATCGGGTTTGATCCAGGCGGTGTGTACCTTTGCTTCGCGAACGGCTTTCACGGCGAAATCCTGCATACGCCTGACGAAGCTTTCGGGGTCGTCATTGGCGAATGGCCAGTGCGCAATGAGCGACTGATAGAGCAGATACTCATCGTTCTTGTCCGGGGCCCGAGTTCCCTGAACCATCTTTCGGCCGGTGTTCAACCGCCGCCACAGTCGAACCTGGTGTTCCCATTCCTCGGGCATCTCACTGAGGACATTGAGTCGGCAACGCGCATCCTCACCACGCTTGGTGTCGTGGGTTGCGGTTGTGCTCATTGACTGCGGGCATCGCCGCAATCGCTTCTGATTGAAGCCGTGAAAGAACTGCGGACTAACGCCGAAATGGCTTGGATCACTACCGACCTCATTAAGCGAGAGCAACCGGTTATAGATGTACAGACAGGTATCCTCCACGCCCTTTGCGGCAAGGGGGCCAGTCACCTGTTGAAAGCGCATGACAAAGTCAACAGCCTGTTCTCGTTCCTGTTCGGTAGCCATGGCGCTGTGATCAAGCAG
Source organism: candidate division GN15 bacterium (assembly GCA_014729205.1). GTDB lineage: Bacteria > Zixibacteria > MSB-5A5 > GN15 > FEB-12 > WJKG01. Next base: position 3,696 of record WJKG01000065.1, read on the forward strand.
CAGGAAGTGCTTGATGAAGTTGAGCTCGTACAGCAGTCCCGGGTTGTGCAGGCGGGCCAGGTCGACAGCCTGAGTTATGTAGTCGCGATCTGCCTGGCTGAAGTGGTCCTCCGTTACATAGGTGCGATAGATCGGGAAATACGACATCACCTCCACCAGAGCCCGACGCAGTCCATACAATGTGATATCGTTACCATGCCGGTTGCGCCCGGAGATACTCTTCAGGAAGTAGGCGAGATTCTCGATGTTGCCGGCGAGGTGTTTGTCGACCATCAGTCGTTTCTTCCTGGCGACCAACTCCGGCCACTTGACTCGGATGCCGGTTAGCTGGCCGTAGAGTTTGTCGAACGCCTGCTGGTTCTCGGAGCGGAGCTGGATCTTGTTAACCACATTGAGGAAATCGTACCCGGTGGTGCCGCACGCCTGCCACGAATCCGGCAGCTCTTCACCCTCCTCCAAAATCTTCTCGACGACAACGAAACGATTCGGAGCCAGCTCGTCCAGCCATTGGAGGTACGTCTGAGGATCCAGAAGGCCATCGATATGATCGATTCTCAGACCGGTGAAGGTATCTTCCTCTGCCATTTCGCGCAGTAGCGAATGGGTTTGGTCGAATACGGTTCTATCCTCCAGCCGGATACAGATCAGGTCGTTGATGGTAAAAAAGCGCCTGTAGTTGATCTCCTGGGTGGCGACCTTCCAGAAGGCCAGGCGAAAATACTGCTCATTGAGCAGACGGTCCAGATCATTAAAGCTGTCCGAATCACCAGCTGTTCCGTTGAGCACATCCAGAGTGCTGTCTATGAACTCCCCGATCTGCGAATTAGTTGTATACAGTTCCCACAACAGCTTCTTCGACAGTCGAATGCGGCGATAGCGATCATCCCGTTGCTCGCTACCCGGCAGGTCATCGAGGGTGTGTACAGTACCCAGATAGCGAATGAGGTCTGGATGCTGTTGGCCCAGCGACTGCTCGAGCTCAGAGAGGTTGTGAGTGAAGACCTGAACGTATGACTCGATCCGAACCGGCAGGCGTAACTCGTAGTAGTTAATACTCAAGCCCGATTGATCGTAGGCCAGTCTAATGTCGCCACCTTCGAGCGCTTCGCCATAGAAGCTACCCAGAAATGGGGCCAGGACTCTTCCCTGAAGACCCTGGTAGACGTGTTCCCAGTTGATATCGAAGATATGAGCATATTGCGATGCGGGGCCGTTCTCAAGCACATCCATCAGCATAACATTATCAGAATTGTAAGCCATGTGGTTGGGTACGATGTCCTGCAACCAGCCCATGTTATGTTGTTTCAGCTTGGCGTGAAGCTCCTTTACCGCCTCTTGTCCGCCTATTTCGGCGTTGAATGAGGTGGGATCGACGACATCGTAACCGTGTGCACTTCCCTTGGCCGAGGCGAAGATGGGGGACAGGTAGATGTCGGAAATGCCAAGATCATCCAGGTAATCGACCAGCTCGGTAGCCTGATGAAGATCGAATGCAGGTTGAATCTGAAACCGATAGGTGGCGGTGGGAATTCGCATTACGCTCACAGACTGACCCCCAGAGCCTTACCAACTCGGTCGAAGGCCTCCTGCCATGGTGTCAAATCATCAGCTGTATCGTCGGCACCGGCTGGCACCCTGGCTCGTTGCGTCTGGCGAGCCATTTTGAAGTAGCGGTTTTGGGCCTGCCAGACGTCCAGATCGAGGCCTGCCTCCGTGAACAGGTCGACCAATTGTTCGAGAGCCTGCATCAGAGCTATGTTTTCCGGCTCTCGCTCCAGGGCAACCATGAGTTTGTTAACTCGCTCGCTGGCCAGGAAGGAAATACGGGTGCGCTCCAGATCGATGTTCAGTCGACGTGCGTCCTGGAAGAGGCGGCTGAGTTCACCCAGATCGAAGTCCTCTTCACTGAGCGCCTGACGGATGTCGCTGTTGAGCACAAACGATACCGTCGTGCTGAGTACACGCGGCAAGGGCACGTTCATACCCGAAGTAGCTTGCACCAGAGCATAGTGCCTGTGGTACGCCTGACGATACATATGTTCGACTTCCATGAGCATCTCATCGATAATCTGCCGCATCACCTCTCGCTGCTCATCCTTAAAGAGATGGCTCAATGAATAGGTCTCATCACCGAGATGCTCATTGATGAGCGACATCACCTCCGCCAGGTTGCTTTGCTCGAAAGCGGTCAGGATCCTCTGCTGGACCTCATGGAACTCCGTATCCTGCATCTGCGAGCGCACACCACCGAGCAGGTTCTGCTCTCCGAGATGGACAGCCCCGAAGCGGATTGGTGTTTCCTCAAGAGTGATTTTGGACTGGAGCAAGGCGCTGCCGACGACAACTCGCTGGCGGCCCAGCTCTCGACGCTCAAAGGAGTCGCTCTGGACATGGTAGCAGTAGATATCTCCGGCAGACTCGGACTCATCGGAGAACAGCGACGAGACGGCATGGTGCGCCCCTACACGGGACAAGTCAACTACGCTTGGCTGAACATAGCGACGGTACACTTCAGCGCCGGTCTTTAAATCCGGGATATTGGAAGGAGCTCGCTCCAGCAGACGAATGTATGCCGGTTCAAGATCGATTCCAGAGACCTGTCTCGCCAGCTGCATGGCGCGAGCTGCGTATAGGATCACCTGCACGGTTTCAATCCCGGAGAGCTCATCGAAGAACCAACCGCACGAAGTGTACATCAGCATTGCGTGACGCTGCATCTCCAGCAGCTTGAGCAGTTTTACGCGCGTATCGGCGTCCAAATCTCGAGAGGCGAATTCAGAGAAGAATCGGTTGATAGACTTGTCAGAACGATCCAGGACAACATCAATGTATCCATCGCGAGCCTTCCAGGGATCGTCCATGTGTGGTTCAGCGTGTTCGGTATAGATAAGCGCCAGGCTGTCACGCAACCAGTCCATGGCACCGCGCAGGGTAGCTCGCCAGGCCTGGTGCCAGCCGGGATTCATGCCGGAACTGCAGCCGCAGTCTGAGCGCCAGCGTTCGACACCATGAACGCAACTCCACGATGAGTCTTCGAATATCTCCGCTTCCCACTCCGGAGGATAGCGATCGAGGAAGTCGGAGTATATTGTCAGTTCCACATCTTCCCGTTGCTCAATGCTGTAAAGGCAAAAGGCCAGAGCCATGTCGCCGAAGCGATGGTGGTGCCCATAGGTCTCACCATCGGTGGCGATATGCACGAACTGCGGACCGTTGGGTTCATCGTCAAACGTCTCCAGCAACCGGTTGGCGAATCGCTGGCCGTCATCGAGTACACCGCCAAAGGCGACATCCTGTGAAACTGGGCCATCATAGAAAAACAGTGCGATCTCTTTGCCAGAAGGAAGCTTGCAGGTGTAGGCACGGCGCGGATCGACCGCATCGCCGCTGACATCTTCCCACTCCTTTTCGCCCAGCTTGCGTATGCGCTTGGCCTGCCTCGGAGCAAGAATGGTGAACCGGATGCCGTGCTCAACGCATAGCTCGAGCGTTTCGATATCAACCGCTGTCTCGGCCAGCCAGATTCCTTCCGGCCGATCACCGAATCGCTGCTGGAAGTCACGAATGCCCCACACAATCTGGGTGCGCTTGTCGCGGGTATTGGCCAGCGGCATAATCAGGTGGCCGTACACTTGTGCGAGAGCCGATCCGTGACCGTTGAAGCGCTCCTTACTAAGCTCGTGTGCCTCCCTGATTGCGGCATATGTGGCCGGTTCGTGGCGTTCCAACCACGAGAGCAGGGTCGGCCCAAAGTTGAAGCTGATGCGCGAGTAATTATTGACGATGTCGACAATGCGTCGATCGTCATCGAGAATCCGCGAGGCAGCATTGGGCGCATAGCACTCTGCTGTGATACGCGAGTTCCAGTCATGAAACGGGTATGCTGAATCCTGGAGCTCTACCTCCTCCAGCCATGGATTTTCTCGCGGCGGTTGATAGAAGTGGCCGTGTATGCAGACGAATCGGTTCATTTCTTTCCCTTGTGATAAAGTACAACGCTCCAGGGAGCACACAACACTGACTGGCCAGTCTGAAACGACTCGCGGGCAGTTGATCCCGGCCCGCCCCACTTGGGCTCGGCCGAATCCACGAGGAGTTGATACGTACCGCTGAACAGTCTCGACGCTACCTCTGTTTCCTTCCCGGACAAGTTCAACACACAGACCACTTCGCTATCGGGCTGCGACCGACGAAACGCCAGTACTCTCTCGCCCGCCTCAGCATCAACGGTCAGCGCATCTCTATCCAGCTTTGATAGCGCCGGAATCGTCCGTCGCAATTCAATGAGCCGTGTGTAAAATGCGAGCATGAGGGCGTGTTTACCGTCCTGACGTAGCGACCAGTTCAACCGGGCACTTGCAAATGTATCGTCTGACTGCGGATCAGGTGGCGTGTCTTGCCAGTCGAAACGCTTGAATTCCTCCATGCGTCCCTTTCGTACTGCCTCCACCAGGTCCGGATCTCCGTGGCTGATGAAGTAGGGAAACGGTGCCGGCTCGGCGTATTCCTCTCCCATCCAAAGCATGGGGATGTTGGCTCCGAGCATCACTGCGCCGGCAGCCAGTTTGAGTGCTTCGAAGTCAATCAGCGTTGTGAGGCGGTCACCCTTCATGCGATTGCCTACCTGGTCGTGATTCTGAGAAAACACGACGAACTGTTCGGCCGTGCAATCATCGGTTGAATTACCGTGAGTACAGCCCCGATAGACGGAATACTGTCGGTCATAGACAAACGCCTGTCGGTATGCCTTGGCCAGGTCTTCGAGCTTACCGAAATCGGAGTAGTACCCGCCGCTCTCACCTGTAAGGAGTGTGTGAAGGGCGTGGTGGAAATCATCGGACCACTGGCACGGAATGCCGTACCCGCCCTGTTTGCGTGGACGAATGATACGCGTGTCATTCAAGTCGCTCTCGGCAATGAGAATCGCTCGCCGTCCGGCCTGGGCCGAATACTCGTCGGTCCGCTCGGCCAGCTCTTGCAAGAACGGCACGGCGCTCATATCAAACATGCCGTGGATGGCATCAAGGCGCAATGCATCAATGTGATAGTCCTCGAACCAACTCAGCGCGTTATGAATAAAGTACTCGCGTACCTCGTCGCTGCCCGCACCATCGAAATTCATAGCCCAGCCCCATGGCGAACGGAACTTCTCGGTGAAATAGGGCGCGTACTCGTGCAGGTAGTTACCCTCGGGGCCGAGGTGGTTGTAAACAACATCGAGAATCACCGCTATTCCGGTCTGGTGGGCCGCGTTCACCAATCGCTTAAGGCCGGTTGGGCCACCGTATGATTCCTGCACCGCATACGGATAGACACCGTCGTAACCCCAATTGCGACTACCCGGGAAGGCTGCGACAGGCATTAGTTCGATGGCATTGACACCCAGATCGCGAAGGTCCTCCAAACGGGAGATGATCCCTTCGAAGTCCGCTGTGGGCGAAAATGTCCCTGGATGCAACTCATACATGATCATCTCGGCCAGGGCCGGGCATTGCCAGTCATCATCGGACCAGATGAACATGCTGTGATCTACGACTTCCGAAGGATCATGAACGCCGTCGGGTTGGAAGCGCGATGCAGGATCGGGGCGCCGAGTGCCATCATCGAACTCATACAGGTAGCGGGCGCCATGGCCGATGTTGTCAAGCTCGCTCACGAAATACCCC
>WJKG01000066.1 GCA_014729205.1 candidate division GN15 bacterium
CTGCAAGTGTAGATCGGGAAGACCTGGTGCTTAATACCCGTATACGGCCTGAAGCGTCACTCCGCGGTGCGCGGGCAGTCTTCCGCGAAGATGCGATCAGCATCTATCGACTCGATGCTATCGAGGCCGTCCTGTCTGAGGGAGTATCGGGGCTCGTTTCCCTGGCCGACTGGCCTCCTGCGGCAGTGGTGTACAAGGAACCCCTGCGCTTTTTGTCAGCCTCGATGACAACGGTGGGTATTGATACCGTCATCGACAAGGTATCTCGGGATTCGCTGGAGTCCTATGTCGGCACTCTGCAAGCATTCGATCCTCGTGTGACTGGTACACCTGCCAACCATGCATCGCGCGACTACATTCGCGATGCCTTCGTCTCGTTTGGTTTCGACTCTGTATACCTGGACAGCTTCACGGGGTATCAAGTCGGTGGTCCCAGCCTCCCGGGATATAACGTAGTGGCGGTCAAGACGGGCACCGTCTACCCGGACAAGTACATTGTCGTGGGCGGGCACTTCGATGCCGTCCCCGGCAGCCCGGGTGCTGATGACAATGGTTCGGGGACTGCAGGGACCATGGAGATCGCGCGGATTATCGCCGAGACCGAAACCGCGATGAGTTTCGTATTCATTGCCTTTGACAGCGAAGAGTCGGGGCTGTGGGGTTCCAAGCATTATGCCGAGGCGGCATTTGATCGTGGCGAGGATATTGTCGTCATGCTCAATATGGACATGATCGCATTTGAGGCGAACGACACTGAAGCATCCCTGTTCCACGGAGGTGTTCAGGCTTATGCCTTGCTTTGGGACGCTTTGGCCACTGCCTGGTCCGGGATCGACGGTTTCCTGGCCGGTGGTAGTGGTCGATCCGATCACTTTCCGTTTCTGCAGAACGGGTACGATGCGGTCTTTGTCCATGAGCGCGTCTTTTCCAATGTCTACCACTCCTTCCGTGACAGCACAACTCACATGGACTTCGACTACATGACACGGATGGTGGAGGCAACGTTGGCAACCGGATACACGGTGAGCGAATCTCCGCCGCCGGTGCAGATTATATCGTTGCGCGATGCTGGCGATGGCGAATCTGTTCAGGTAACATGGGAGGAGCTCGATTCCGGAGCACTCACTGACTACGTCCTGTACTATGGAGATGATCCTGACCTGATCGACTTCGACTCGGTTGTGGTTTCCCCAACCACAAATCAGTACCTGATCACCGGATTGACCGAGGGGAACGAGTACACGTTCTATGTGTCAGCCCGGAATGCCGAGGGGAGTACATCATTCGCGGTTCACACGGAGACCGCCACCCCCAGTGATATACCACCGAGACCGAACGATGTCACCGCCATGCCGATTGAGGATGGCATCCACCTGAGCTGGAGCTTCGGCGAGCTGCCGCTGGACTTTGACCGATTCGCGATTGTGCGCGATGGAAGTGAGCTGTCAGTACAGGTAACCGACACGAGCTTCATCGATAACGACCCTGTGCTGGGCACCGACTTCCATGAGTATCTGGTGGTAGCTATCGATACCGATGGTAATAGCTCGGATACTGTGGGCATGGTTCCAGTCGTCAGCCGGGCGGCGACACTGGAAGATGGTCGGATACTGGCGATCAACCGTACCGACGCATCAGTAGGTCTGACTCTGGCCGATGACAGCGTTACAGCAGCCTTCCTGCACGAAGCGCTGGCACCGTATGACTATGACTTCGTAGCGGATACCAATGTACTTATGACGTCGCCGCCCGACACGCTGAAGCTGTGGGATCTGTTGGACTACCAGGTTGTCGTTGTTGCCGCTGAAGGCGCCCGTTTCGACGAGTTGCTGCCGTTGTCGGTGCCGATTCTCGAGCAAATGGCCTACTATCATTCAATCGGCGGCCGTGTGGTCGTATTCGGTCGCTGGGGATCGCTCCTGGAGACACAGCGGCTGTCAATCTACTCTACCCCGGGGAGTATGGGGTACCCCTATTACTCGGCGTTCGGCATCCGTCAACGGTATTCAACACCCGATACCGTTGATATTGCTGGTCAGATGTCGGTTAGCGACCTGGTGGGAGCGCACCCGCAGGTGTCGGGGTATCCGCAGCTCACCTGGGATTCCTCACTGACGATCGCTCACAGCACCGATGATGACTTGCCCATAACGAGTCTCTCAGGCATCCCTGGTGGAAGCTTCGTCGATCTGGAGACAGGCTACGAAGTCATATACACCTACGATTCTCGCCGAGAGGATCCCGTGAACGAGGGCAAACCAGTGGGGTGGCGCCATAACAATGACAGTGCAGGTTTCGTGTTCTTCGACCTGCCACTCTCTGCCATGGAGCGAAGCTCCGCACTCGCGGCGCTTCGCAAAGCAGTCAATGATCTGACGGATGTTGCAACCGGTGTCGACGATGAGCCAAGTGAGCTGGTAACGCCGAATCGCTATCGTCTGTATCCCAACTACCCGAACCCGTTCAATCCAACGACAAGCATCCGGTTCTATTTGCCGCGGGCGGGCGATGTCACCCTCACCGTGTACAACACGTTGGGGCAAGAGGTGCGTACGCTTGCGAATCAGCGATTCGAGAGCGGGGATCACGTGGTTCAGTGGGATGGGGAGAACTCGGCCGGCCAACGTGTGGCCAGCGGTGTATACTTCTACCGGCTCGATACAGAGGGCTTTTCATCAAGTCGAAAAATGGTGCTGCTCAAGTAGCGCTATGAAACTGCGACGAGCGAGCCACTTGGCCTAATCGGCCGGTTTGCAGATGAAGATCAGCTCTCCCGGATCAACGGCGCCGAACTCTTTCTTTTTGAAGTCCGCGTAAACCGATAGCACTTCGAAACCGCAACGGTAGAGCAGGTGCTCCGCCTCATACCGGTACAGCCATCTGAGCGTGAGTCGTTGTACCAGCCGCTCACGGTCACCATTGGGGTGTGTGACGAGATAGATCAGGTCCGCATCGAAAGTCTGGCGGAATAAGTCACGGTTGAAGTTCCGGTGTTTCAGCACGATACGACGCTCATCAGGCAGGATGACAGCAGGTTCGGCACCGAACTCTTCCGTTTCCGGCTGTGTCACCAGCAGTTCCATAGACGGATTGAACAGAGACATCACGAAGCGACCATCGGCTTCAAGATGCTGTCGCACCGACGTCAAACACTGAATCTGATCCTCCACCGTCAGCAGCGCCTGGAACGAGCGAAAGGGGATGTAAACGAACGGGAACTTGCGCCCCAGATAGAACTGGCGCATGTCTCCATGCACCAGTTCTATACGATTCTGTACTTCAGGTGGTTCCTCTGCGAGTTTCTCTTCGCAGCGCGCCAGCATGAGTTTGGAAAGGTCAAGCCCGGTAACCGAGATTCCCGAGCGGGCCATGGGAAACAGCACCCGACCGGTGCCGCTTCCGAGCTCCAACGCCGTGTCTCCGCAGGAGCGGGCGAGGTCGACATAGAAGTCGACGTCGTCCATAGCGTTGTGTCCGAACAGATAGTCATAGAACTCTACCGCGAACGGGAAGTCGCGATAGCCACCGGTTGGATCGGACATGGTCAATCAACCCTGCCTGATAGTCACTGTCACTTCCCGATCATCTTCAGCACCTGAGGGACAATGGCCCGAGCGCTGATGCTTTGATGATCCAGCAACTCGCCCGGGCTGCCGCTGGTCGGCCGACGGTGTACCGCCAGGTTGACAATCGGAACCGGGCACTGCTCGAAGACCGAACGGACTGCCTCGCCGATACCGCCCTCGCGGAAGTGATCCTCAACCGTCAGGATCCCTTTCGTTTCCCTAGCGGCGCGTCTAAGCGTAGTCTTGTCGATCGGCTTGACGCTGTACAGATCGATGACGCGGATGTTGATCTTCTGCTTTTTGAGTTCCTCATACGCTTTGAGAGTCTCGTGCAGCGTTATGCCGGCAGCCACCACCGTGATCTGGTCCTTCTTGCTGCGATACACAGTCTTGGAGCCGCCGATTTTGAACTTCTCCGACTTGCGATAGATCACCGGTGTGGCGTTGCGCGAAGTGCGGATATAGATGATACCCTTCTTTTCGCGAAGAGCAGCCTCAGTGAGACGTTCTGCGCTGTAGGCATCGGAGGGGTACAGTACTATGCTGTCCAGGATGGAGCGGAACATGGCAATATCTTCCAGGGCCATCTGTGAGGGACCATCCTGGCCGATAGCGACACCAGCGTGCGAACCATTGATGATCATATGCGGCTCTGCGTACTGAGCCATGCGAATCTGGTCGCAGGCCCGTGACAGGAAAGCTGCAAAACTGGAGGCACAGACCAGCTTGTCTCGACGGGCCAGACCAAGCGCTGCGGAAACCATATTTTGCTCGGCAATGAACATCTCGAAGAACCGATCCGGGTGAGCCTTCTGGAAGATGTTGGTATAAGTGGAATTGCTGGTCTCGGCGTCGAGCACAACCATATTCGGGAAGGCTTGGAACAGGCGCGCCAGGGCGTTGCCGTAAGCTTTCCGGGTCGGGAGCTTGTCGACGGTGCTGTAGTCAGGATCTTTGACTCGCTTCTTCGCTACCTTCTTGATCTTGCGCCTGGGTGGTTTGGCGATCTTCCCCCGGGCCTTCTTGTTGACCGGTCCCAGTTGATCCAGCGCCTTCTGGAGCTCCTCGGCTGGAATCGGCTTGCCGTGCCAGCCGTCCTTGTTTTCGACAAAGCTGACCCCCTTTCCCTTGAGCGTCTTGGCGATGATCATAGTCGGCTTGTCGCCACCGGAAACAGCGCGCTTGTATGCGTTGAATATCTTGGGGATACTGTGTCCATCGACAGTAATCGTCCGCCAGCCACAAGCTTTGATCCGCCGTTCGTGTTCGGCTACACGGTGACCATACATGGTTGGCCCGCGCTGTCCGAGTCGGTTTACGTCGAGTATCCCCACCAGGTTGCCCAGCTTATAGTGGGTGGCCAGATTCATAGCCTCGGCTACCTGCCCTTCGGTCATCTCACTGTCACCAAGCAGCACATACGTCATGTACGGCAGTTTGTCGACGTACTTAGCATTAAGTGCCATACCGACACCCACCGACAGCCCCTGGCCGAGGGAGCCCGTAGCGGCTTCGGTGTATGGGAAGGTCATGGCGGGGTGGCCTTCGAGTCGGCTGCCGAATTTGCGGAGCGACATGATCTCACGTTCGCTGATGGCCCCGGCGGCACCGTAGAGGCCGTACAGCAATGGCGACGCGTGGCCTTTGGAGAACACCAGGCGGTCGTTGTTTGGATCATTGGGCTTCTGGACATCGAACCGATAGAAGCCGCCGAATACGAGCGTCGTCATCAGGTCGGTGGCCGACATAGCCGTCGTCGGATGTCCGGAGCCGGCTTCGGTGGTAGACACTACTGACCAGTACCGAATAAGCTGGGCAAGGTCCTCGAGTTGCTTCCGTTTCGATCGAGACAGTTTGGCATCCCTTACACGCATCGATCACTCCCTGTTGTTATGGCTGTTGATCTCGATTTGTATTGACGATGGAATCCCGCAGCAGTGTCGATTATCCCCCATGAGGCCGCTCGGACGGCATCGTTGTTCCCTGCTGCTGCAAAATCGTGGCATACGAAAGTATACGAAAATCCTGAGCAGCACAAACGCTTTCTGAAGATAGCTGTCGCGTCAGACCATTTGGAACCTGGTCAATGAACACCAAAATCGCGCTTGCCAACGGACCGTAATTGGCTTTATTGGGCTGAAAACCGGGAATCCCGGGTTCTTATGTGCACGATAGTTTAGATAAGGAGCCTCTATGTCCAGGAATTTCGCTCTGACCGGTGCCTCCGGTTATGTCGCCCCTCGTCACCTCAAGGCCATCAAGGAGACCGGCAATCAGTTGCTGGCAGCCTGCGACCCCAACGACTCAGTGGGCGTTCTGGACAGCTTCTTTCCCGAGGCTCGGTTCTTCACCGAGTTCGAGCGTTTCGACCGACACTGTGAGAAATTGCGACGATTCAGCGACGACAAAGCGATCAACTGGGTGTCGATTTGCTCTCCCAACTATCTACATGATGCGCATGCTCGATTTGCACTGCGGATCGGAGCCGACGCCATTTGCGAAAAGCCCCTGGTCCTCAACCCCTGGAATATCGAGGCTTTGCGGGAACTGGAAGAGGAAAGTGGTCATCGTATCTTCACGGTTCTCCAGCTGCGAGTGCACCCCTCCCTTATCGCCCTGCGGGACAAACTGATGGCAGACAAGTCCGGGAAGAAGAAGGATGTTCGCCTGTCCTATATCACCTCTCGGGGTCCCTGGTACCTTGTTTCGTGGAAGGGACAAGTCGAGCGTTCCGGCGGGCTGGCCACCAATATCGGTATTCACTTCTTTGACATGCTGATGTGGCTGTTTGGTAAGGTGCAGTTCAGTGAAGTC
>WJKG01000067.1 GCA_014729205.1 candidate division GN15 bacterium
GCCTACGTTGGGCGGCCGCGTTGCCTCGTCGTATCAGTATTTTCCCAAGCTGTGTCCCCCTACCTGCGGGATCGAGATCAATCTCAAACGGATCCGCATCAACCCGCACATTCGGGTGCTCACGCTGGCCGATATCGAGTCTGTCAGCGGCTCACCGGGCGATCTTGAGGTGAAGATCACGCTCAAGCCCCGCTATGTAAATGAACGTTGCACCTGCTGCGGTGAATGTGCCAAAGCCTGCGAGATCGAGCGTGACAACGATTTTAATTTCGGCATGGACAAGACAAAGGCGATCTACCTTCCGCACATCATGGCCTATCCGCAGCGGTATGTGATCGACCCGGAGTATGTCAAGGATCCGGCCATGAAGAAATGTGTCGAGGCATGCGACTACGATGCAATTGAACTCGACATGCAGCCGCGAACGCTCACCGCGAAAGTTGGTGCCATTGTCTGGGCAACCGGCTGGAAGCCGTACGACGCCAACAAACTGGACAATCTTGGGTTTGGTCGGGTCAAGAATGTCGTTACCAATGTGATGATGGAGCGCCTGGCCTCGCCAACCGGCCCCACCGAAGGTAAGATCCAGCGGCCATCGGATCAAAAGGAAATCACGTCGATCGGTTTTGTGCAGTGTGCGGGATCTCGCGATGAGAACCACCTGCCGTACTGTTCATCGATCTGCTGCCTGGCCTCAATGAAGGAAGCCACGTACATCCGCGAACAGTACCCGGATGCTGAGATCCATATGTTCTATATTGATGTGCGCTCACCGGGCCGCATGGAGGACTTTTACGTCAAGCGTCAGGAAGACGAGAAGTTCCATTTCCACCGCGGCAAGGTCGCCCGCATCACAGAGAATACCGCCAACGGCAACCCCATCCTGGAAGCCGAAAACACACTCACCGGCGAGATGACCAGGACCGAGGTCGATATGGCCGTTCTGGCCACTGGCATGGTCCCGAACAACGTCGATATCAAGCCTCCGCTCGATACGCCACTGGACGACTTCGGATTCGTTGTCCAGGGTGCTGAGCAGAACGGAGTCGTTGGTGCCGGGGTGGCGGTCAGGCCGCTCGATGTGTCTCAGTCGGTGCAGGATGGTACCGGGGCTGCCCTGAAAGCTATGAACATCGGGGCAAGGAGGTAAGCGATGGATCCCAAAGTAGGAATCTACATTTGCAAGGGTTGTGACATCGCTAAGACCGTCGATGTCGACAAGCTCGTCGAAGAAGTCGGCAAGGGCAAGAATGTCGCCCTGTGCAAGTCACAGGATGTCATGTGTGCCCGCGAAGCGGTGGAACAGATTAAGAAGGACATCGAGTCCGAAGAACTCAATAGAGTGGTGGTTGGGGCTTGCTCGCCGCGCGTCTTCCCGGAGTTGTTTGAGTTCGGCGAGAACGTACTCACCGAGCGCGTTTCCCTGCGTGAACATGTCGCCTGGTCGCACGAGACCGACGATGAAGAAGACATGGAAATGCTGGCCCAGGACTATGTCAACATGGGCCTGGCCAGGGTCAATCATACCGAGCCACCGGAACCGTTTACCGCTGAGACGTCAAAGGACGTCCTGGTTGTCGGCGGCGGTGTCGGCGGTATGACCGCCGCCAAGGCGGTGGCTGATGCCGGCTACAAGGTGCACCTGGTCGAAAAGGAAGATCATCTCGGTGGCTGGGCTGCCAAGTGGACCAAGGTCTTCCCCAAAACGCCTCCTTATGACTCACTGGAGGACTTCGACCTGAGCACTCTCGTTCAGTCCGTTGAAAGCCACGACAACATAACCGTTCACAAGTCGGCCACGGTAAAAAGGAGCAAAGGCCAGCCGGGTGAGTTCATGGTTGAACTCAACAACGGCACACCCGAGCCGTTTACGGTCGGTTCCATCATCCTTGCCTCCGGCTGGAAACCCTACGATCCGAAGAAGCTGGGCAAGTGGGGTTACGGCGTCTCACCTGATGTCGTCACGAATGTTCAGATGGAAGAGATGATGAAGAGTGGTGAGATCAAGCGTCCGTCCGATGGCAAGGCGCCCGAAAGCATCGCCTTTATCCAGTGCGCCGGCTCCCGCGACAAGGACTACCTGCCGTACTGTTCTTCCGTCTGCTGCCGCGTGTCCCTCAAGCAGGCCAAGTACGTCCGCGAGAAATACCCGGATGCCAAGGTCTACATCATCTACAAGGACCTGCGTTCACCGCAGCAGTACGAGATGTTCTATCAGAACGCACAGGCCGATGAAGGCACCTTCTTTACCAAGGGTGAGATCGGTGAGGTGACCTCCAACGGCGACGGACGGGTCACTGTCAACGTCTCTGAAACGTTGCTGGGTGAGGACATCCAGGTCAAGGCTGACATGGTCGTCCTGGCCACGGGCATGGTGCCGACTACCAAGGTCGAGGGCGTCAAGGGTGACCTGGACGTTATGGCTGAGGTGGCCGAAATGCTCGATGCGGGCGAGATACCGAAGAAGGAAGAAGAAGAGGAAGAGGCGATGGAGGACGGCAAGAAGGCCGCTGCCGGAGCCGAGAAGGGTGCCAGGATCCTGAACCTGTCGTACCGTCAGGGAACGGACCTGCCCACACTGAAATACGGCTTCCCGGATTCGCACTTCATCTGTTTCCCGTATGAGACCCGCCGTACGGCTGTCTATGCGGTCGGTGGCGTACGTTCGCCCATGGATCTGGCCAGCACTATCAACGATGCTTACGGCGCCGGCCTTAAGGCCATTCAGGCAGTCGAAAGCGTCGCCAAGGGCTCGGCGGTCCATCCGCGCGCGGGCGACTTGTCGTATCCTGAGTTCTTCTTGCAGCGCTGTACACAGTGTAAACGCTGTACCGAGGAGTGCCCGTTTGGTGCCCTCGACGAGGATGACAAGGGTACACCCAAGCCGAATCCCTTCCGCTGCCGTCGCTGTGGCGTCTGCATGGGTGCCTGTCCGGAACGTATCGTGACCTTCAAGAACTACAACATCAGCATGGTCTCGAACATGATCAAATCGATCTCCATGCCTGACGAGTTCGATGAGAAGCCACGCATCCTGGCCTTCGTATGCGAGAACGACGCCATGCCTGCGCTGGAAATGGCCGCCTCCTTGCGCATGAAATACAATGAAATGATCCGAATCATCCCCCTGCGCTGCCTGGGTTCCATGAATACCATCTGGATTGGCGATGCCCTCTCCAATGGCTTTGATGGTGTCATTCTCCTGGGCTGCCGTAAGGGAGAGGATTACCAGTGTCACTTCGTGCGCGGTTCGGAACTGGCTGAGTATCGTATGGAGAATGTCCGCGAGAAGCTCAAGCAGCTCGTCCTTGAGGAAGAGCGTGTCGAAGTGCATGAAGTCGCAATCTCGGAATTCCATAAGATCCCGAAGATTTTCAACGACTTCCTGGAGACAATCGACTCGGTCGGCCTCAACCCCTACAAAGGGATGTAAGACGACAGTATTAGTCGTGTTTGATAAGGAACCCCCCAATCTTGGGGGGTTCTTTTTGTTCGGTCCTGACCAAATGAGCGCCGCAGGCCCGCCAACTACAGGACGCAAATATGATGTGTTTTTGGCTGATCTGAGTACTGTCGATAGACCACCAGAACGAGTCAGACAACCCCGAAATCTACATGTTAAGTAATTGTTGTGTAATGACATAAGGGCCATTCTGAGTGGCCGAAGGGCCTTGGTGAAAGAATGCTGTGAATAGCGGGAGCTAAAGAAAATTTTCACATTTTGCGCTTGACTCCCGAGGCCAAAATCATTATCAAAACAAATGATCAAATAGTGAAAAAAATAACGAGTGTGCCGGGAAAAGCTTACTACACCCGTAAGGAATACCGAAGATTGTGACGATAATCACAAGCAACTCGTTGGAGTGACACAGGCAATAAGAAGACTTTCAACGGTTTACTATTCGAACTGAGGAGTTGCAATGGCTGACAATCTACCAAAAACGCCACAGCTTGATGAGCTTGAAAAGGGCGGTTGGCCGAGCTTCGTAAAGGAGATCAAAATGGCCGCCAAGGGTAGCCCCATGGCGGTGGATCTGCTGGGCCAATTGGAGCAGTCCTACACCGAGAAGATCGGCCACTGGAAACACGGTGGTATCGTGGGCGTCATGGGTTATGGTGGCGGCGTGATTGGTCGCTACTCCGATCTCCCGGACAAGTGGCCCAACATCTCTCATTTCCACACCATGCGTATCAATCAGCCGTCCGGTTGGTATTACACCTCCGACGCTCTGCGCAAGCTCTGTGACATTTGGGAAAGACACGGCTCAGGCCTGACTAACATGCATGGTTCTACCGGTGACATCATTCTGCTGGGTACACGTACCGAGGAACTGGAGCCGACCTTCGAAGAGCTGGCCAAAATCGACTTCGATATCGGTGGTTCCGGTTCGGATCTTCGTACCCCGTCGTGCTGCTGCGGTCAGTCCCGCTGCGAATGGGCGTGCTATGACACCATGGGTGCCTGCTACGACCTGACGATGCACTACCAGGATGAGCTGCACCGTCCGGCCTTCCCGTACAAGTTCAAGTTCAAATTCTCCGGCTGCCCGAACGACTGCGTGGCCTCGATTGCTCGTGCCGATTTGTCTTTCCTGGGGACGTGGCGCGATGACATCCGGATCGATCAGGATGCGGTACGCGAATATGTGGATCGCGGCATGGACATCAATGAAGAAGTTATCAGCCGCTGCCCGGGCAATTGCATGGAGTTCGACGGCAAAGAGCTGCATATCGAGAACAGCTTCTGCAAGCGCTGCATGCACTGCATCAACATCATGCCCAAGGCACTACGCCCCGGCACCGACACCGGCGCTACCATCTTGATTGGTTCCAAGGCTCCTATCATCGAGGGTGCACTGCTTTCTTCCGTGCTGATTCCGTTCTACAAGATGGAACCCCCGTATGATGATCTCAAAGAGTTGATCGAAGAGATCTGGGACGTCTGGGCTGAAGAAGGTAAGAATCGCGAGCGTGTGGGTGAGTTCATCCAGCGCGTTGGCATGGGTAACTTCCTGGATGCTATTGGCCTGGATCCGGTTCCGGAAATGGTCGCGCATCCGCGTGAGAACCCGTACGTCTTCTTCGAAGAGGACGAGGATGAAGATGAGGACGAAGGCTGATACGGCCATTCGAGCATCAAAGATGAGAAACGCAAATAACGTTACACTTATAGAGGTTTGACATGGCAGATGTTCAGGAAAGAAGAACTGACTTTGGCCCGCCTCATTATGAGCAGTTTCTGCCGCCGGTAATCAAAGAGAACTACGGCAAGTGGAAATATCATGAGATCCTCAAGCCGGGTGTCATGGTGCACGTGTCGGAAACCGGCGCCAAGATCTGGACTGTTCGCGCGGCCTCAGGGCGGCTTCTCGCCATTGACAAGATCCGCACCTTCTGCGATCTCGCTGACAAATACTGTGGCGGTTACTTCCGCTTCACCAGTCGTCACAATGTCGAGTTCCTGCTGGATTCCGATGAGAAGATCGATGATTTGATCAAGGACCTGGCCGACATTGGTCACCCCGTGGGTGGTCTGGCCAATTCCATTACCGCTATCGTCCATACCCAGGGCTGGGTTCACTGTCACTCAGCGGCTACCGATGCCTCCGGTATCGTCAAGGCCGTGATGGACGATCTGATGGAGTATTTCGAAAATATGAAGCTGCCGGGTAAGCTGCGTATTGCCCTGGCCTGCTGTCTGAATATGTGCGGTGCTGTGCACTGCTCCGATATCGCCATCCTTGGTATTCACCGTAAGCCCCCGGTGATCGACCACAGCCGTCTGAATAAGCTGTGTGAAATCCCGAACGTTAGCGCATCGTGCCCGACGGCGGCGATTCGTCCGGCTACCGTCGACGGTAACCCGTCGGTGGAAGTGATCGAAGAGCGCTGTATGTACTGTGCCAACTGCTTTACGGTGTGTCCGGCCATGCCGCTCAACGACCCGGAGAACGATGGTGTTTCCATCTGGGTCGGCGGCAAGGTGTCGAACGCCCGCTGCGAGCCGATGTTCTCCAAGCTGGCGATTCCGTACATTCCCAATAACCCGCCGCGCTGGCCCGAAGTTACCGCGGCTGTACGCAACCTCGTGGAACTGTGGGCCAAGAATGCCCGCAAGCACGAGCGGATGGGTGAATGGATTAACCGAATTGGTTGGCCGAAGTTCTTCAAGATGGCCGGTATTGAATTCACCAAGATGCACATCGATGACTTCAAGCATGCCGGCCTGACCTTTAAGCGGTCAGCCCATCTAACCTTCTAAAGGGGTTTGTAATGAAGTCAGTTGATGAAGTAGCAGATGCCATGTACGAAATGGTCAAGGATGCTCAGGCCGTCAAGAAGAAGCTGAAACCCATGGATCTCACCAAGGCCATGATTGCGACCTACGGTGATGAAGTGGACAAGAAGCTCTGCAAGGCGGCCATCAAGGAGTTGATCAACTCCGGACGATGCGTCTACACGTACTTTGGCGGTAGCTTTATTGAGATTCCGCACCGGGAGGGTGCAGCTAACGACTAAGGTCTTCAAGCGGAGGTTGCGGCAATGGTGGTGAGAACACCGCGTTTGGTGGTTGCCGGACTGTCGGGAGACAGCGGAAAAACCATTGTCAGTCTGAGTCTGATCACCGGACTGCGCGAACGCGGCCTGACGGTGGCTCCCTTCAAGAAAGGCCCGGATTATATCGATCCTGCCTGGCTTGCCTGGGCCGCCGACGCTACCTGCCGGAACCTGGATACCTTTCTGATCGATGAACCGGTGGTGGTGCAGACGTTTTCCCGCCACGCTGCTGCTTCTGACATCGCGGTTGTCGAAGGAAACAGAGGCCTGTTTGACGGCAAAGACGTTTCCGGATCGCATAGTACTGCGGGGCTTGCAAGGCTCTTGCAAGCCCCGGTTGTATTGGTGGTCAACGCCACCAAGACAACTCGCACCATCGCCGCCCTTGTTCATGGGTGCATGACCTTCGAATCCGGCGTGAACATCGCCGGAGTCGTTTTGAACCGAGTCGCCGGGCCGCGCCACGAACGTGTCGTGAGCCAGGCCATTGAAACCACCTGCGGCATCCCTGTGCTGGGTGTCATCCCGAGGATCAAACAGGAACGCTCTCTGATCCCCGGACGCCACCTTGGCCTGGTGCCGCCAACCGAGATGGCTGAGCAATCGGCCGTCAAGCAGCGTATGATCGATATCGCCACCAACCACCTCGATCTGGAACGAATTCGTTCTATCGCCGACGAGGCTCCCGGTCTTGAGCCTGCAGCGCCGCGGGAATGCGTGACGGTGGCCGAGCCGGTCAAGGTGGGCGTGTTCCGAGACTCGGTGTTCACGTTCTACTATCCGGAGAATCTGGAGGCACTGGAGCGCGCGGGTGCCGAGCTGGTTCCGATTTCATCGCTTGCGGATCCAGCCTTGCCGCCTATCGACGCGCTCTATATCGGGGGTGGCTTCCCCGAGACCCACGCCGAACGTCTGGTTGCCAACCGCGCCCTGATGTCATCGGTGCGAAAGGCGGCCGATGAAGGGCTGCCAATCTACGCCGAATGCGGCGGGTTAATCTACCTCTCGCGCTCGGTAACGTGGCAAGAAGAGCAGTTTGAGATGGCGGGCGTATTGCCAGTCGACTTGATCATGACCAAAAAGCCTGCCGGACATGGTTACGTAAAGGCGGAGGTGGACAGCGACAATCCCTTCTTCGAGAAGGGGACGCAGATCAAAGGACACGAATTCCATTACTCGACCCCAATCGAGGAAGTCTCTTCGCCGACGTGTCTGGCCATCAAGACCGGCACCGGCCTGGCGCATGAGCGCGATGGTCTGGTGGTGGGGAATGTCTTCGCGGCGTACAGCCATCTGCATGCTGACAGCGTGCCGAGCTGGGCCGACGCGGTAGTCAGCCGTGCCCGGGAACACAGGAGCGCCGTCTCGCGAGACAAGGCGAATCAGTCGCGCGGAGATAACGAAACAGATGAGAGTGATTTGGACTCTAAACAGGTTTATGTGTATTAATAGAGGATAATGTAGATAGGCTGGTTGACTATTCGGCGGTTGCACCGAAAAGACATCACCGAAAGACGGTGCCGAATAGCCGACCGAGCCGAATGAAGCGATATTCAACGAAAGAGAATCATCATGGGTCTGTTGAAGAAGAAAAAGAAAAAAGGCGGTCTGAGCCGGTCATCGGGCGCCTCCGGTAGCTCCGGAGTGGAGTCCTCACCGCTTCGGCCGCAGTTTGTCGAGAAGATGCCGCCCTGCGGCAATGCCTGTCCGAATCACAACCAGATCCGCAAGATGCTGATGACCATTCATAAGGCAGAGGATCTGAAGAAGAGCTACGACCAGGCGTTCGAAGAGGCGTTTTACATCTTTCTGGAAACAACACCTTTCCCGAGTGTCTGTGGTCGTGTCTGCCCGCATCCGTGCGAGACCGAGTGTAACCGCAAGGACAAGGAAGGCGCTGTTGGCATCAACAGTGTCGAGCGATTCATCGGTGACTACGGTCTGGACAAAGACCTCAAACCGAAGATGCTCACCGATGAGAAACGCGATAACAAGGTCGCCGTCGTGGGCTCCGGCCCCGGTGGTATGTCCGCCGCTTATCACCTGGCCCGTCGTGGCTACCAGGTGACCGTTTATGAGGCCTTCCCGAAGACCGGTGGTATGCTGCGTTATGGTATTCCCAACTACCGTTTGCCGCAGGACGTCCTGGATAAGGAAGTCCAGCGCATACTGGATATGGGTGTTGAGCTCAAGCTTAATACCGTGATCGGCAAGGACATCTCCTACGAGGATCTCAAGAAGGAAAACGATGCCGTTTTCGTCGCCATCGGTGCCCACAAGGGTCGCCTGTTACGCGTCGAGGGAGAGGATGCCGAGAACGTCTTCACCGGTACCGACTTCCTGCATCGCGTCAACAAGGGTGAGTCTGTCGAGGTTGGCGATCACGTTGTCGTCATCGGTGGTGGTGACACCGCTGTCGATGCCGCCCGAATTGCTCGCCGTCTCGGCGCGAAGGCCACTATCCTGTATCGCCGTACTCGGGACGAGATGCCCGCGATCGATGAGGAGATCGTCGGTGCCGAGGAAGAGGGAGTCAATATTGACCTGCTGGCTGCGCCACTGGAGATCTACTGCGACAACGGCAAGGCAACCGGCATGAAGTGCCAGCGCATGCAGCTTGGTGAGCCCGACTCATCCGGCCGTCGTCGGCCCGTGCCGATCGAGGGTGACACCTTCGATATGGAGTTCAGCACCCTCGTCGCCGCAATCAGCCAGGAGCCGGATTTCACCGGTTGCGAGAATATGATCGAGGGCAAGGACTGGATCAAGATCGACGAGAAGTACATGACCAAGGTCGAGTGTATGTTCTCCGGTGGTGACGATGTCAATCTCGGCCTCGTTATCGACGCCATCTATCATGGTCGCATGGCCGCGGATCATATCCACGAAATGATCACTGGCGAGGCCGTGCCGAAACGCCCGGATCTCAAGGTGGTTCGCATCGAAGATATGTACCACCACTACTATGAGGAAAAGCAGCCGATCCGCCAGGCGGCTATCCCGGTAGAGGAGCGCTTTTCGGATATCGATCGTGAAATAATGCCACCATGACGCAGGATCAGGCCGTCGGCGAAGCCAAACGGTGTATGAGCTGCGGCATGTGCTTCGACTGCGGTTCCTGCTGGAGTCTGTGTCAGGACCAGGCGGTTATCAAGCCACAGGAGAAGATGGGCGAGTACAAGATCAAGCTCGAGTACTGCAACGGCTGTAAGAAGTGTGCCGAGAACTGCCCGTGCGGATATATCGAGATGCACTAAGAAGACAACGAATGAACATAGGAAGAAACAACGCAAGATTCGACCTGTAACTGCTTGCTAACGGAGGATTGATCATGCCGACATTTACGCATGGTGATATCAGCATCGAAGTTGATGAAGATGGATTCATGGAAGAGCCGGATCAGTGGAATGAAGAGATTGCCAAAGCGCTCGCTACCACTGAAGGCGTCGATGAAATGACCGAAGAGCACTGGAAACTCGTGAACTATCTGCGCGATTATTACCTGAAGTTTGGTATTGCGCCGATGATTCGTAAACTCTGCAAAGAGACCGGTTTCCCGCTCAAGAAAGTCTACGAACTGTTCCCGTCGGGTCCCGCCAAAGGCGCCTGTAAGGTCGCCGGACTGGCCAAGCCGACCGGGTGTGTGTGATCTGTACACACTGAGTATCAGGCCGGAAGACCGCTCGGTCTTTCGGCCTGTTTTTGAGGTGAAAACAGGATGATTTTCATCCTATCGAGGTTGGCTGTGCGATCCGTTCGCACGCCTCGCAGGGGTTGTCAACATGGACAAAGAGGTGAAAAATCGCCAAATAGAGGTTGACCTTGGTCGACCGGATTTTTACTATTAGAGGAGTTGCTTAGCCGCTTTTTTTTGATTACCTCTTGTGAAGCTATTCACAAGCAAACGCGTTTCGCGGCCAAGCCATCATGTGAGGTTAACATGTTGCTCAAGCAGCAGATACTTCAGCAGCGGGAGGCCATTATCGAGAGCTGGCGCCATGCCGTTTTCGGTACATATCCCAGCGAATCAGCCAAGTTCCTGACTGGACGCAAGAATCGTTTTGCCAACCCGGTCGGGCAGACTATACATGACAATGTTGAAGAGCTGTTTGACCAGCTTACCGAAGGTATTGAGACGTCAAAAGCCACTGTTGCTCTGGACGCCATTGTCCGTATCCGGGCCGTCCAGGAGTTCTCTGCGGCCGAGGCGGTGCAGTTCATTTTCGAAATCAAGAACATCGTCCGGCGCCATATAAGCCGGTCGGAGAATGGTGATGCGTCCCAACAGGGGATCATTGACGATTTGCAGGACTTCGACAAGCGCGTCGACAGCCTGGCTCTGCTGGGGTTCGATCTGTTCATGCACTGCCGCGAAAAGCTCTACGAGATCCGTACGAATGAAACCCGGCGTCGCCATGAGAAACTGATGGAACGGCTGGTGGCCAAAGACAAGACCGAACACGACGATGAGGCATCATCGGAGCAAGACAAGTAAGCAGCATGAGAAATAGAAGCAAGAGAGGACTACGCGAATGAAACTGGTGCTATCTGTGTTAGCCATCATCGTGCTGGCACTGGTGCCGTGGGTGGGAGTCAGTACGATGGGTCTGCACACCGTCTTCGGTGTGGTTCTGCCGTATCTGGCAATAGCCATCTTTTTGGTTGGCTTCGTGTGGCGGATACTCGATTGGGCACGTTCCCCGGTACCGTTCCGCATTCCCACAACCTGTGGTCAGCAGAAATCGCATTCCTGGATCAAACAGGACAAGGTGGAGAACCCGCACAGCTTCTGGAGCACTGTCGGACGTATGCTCCTGGAGGTGCTGTTCTTCCGCTCGCTGTTTCGCAATACCAAGGCGGGAATCAAGGATGGTCCCCGGTTGGTGTACGATTCCAGCAAATGGCTTTGGGCTCTTGGAATGGCCTTCCACTATTCCTTCCTGGTCGTCTTTTTACGCCACTTCAAGTACTTCGCCGAACCAACGCCCGACTGGGTACTCGGACTTCAATGGGTGGACAACTTCTTCCAGGTCGGTCTGCCGGTGATCTACCTCACCGATGTGTTGTTGATCGGAGCCGTATCACTGCTGTTCATCCGCCGCCTGTGGAGTCCCCAGGTGCGCTACATCTCGCTGGCATCGGACTACTTTCCGTTGCTGCTTATCCTGGGTGTAGCTGTCAGCGGTGTCTGGATGAGGTACTTTGCCAAGACCGACATCCTCGCCGTCAAGCAACTCGGTACCGGGTTGATTAGTTTCTCGCCGGTGGGAGCCGATGTCCTGTCCGGAATTGGTGCCGTGTTCTTCATCCACCTGTTCCTGGTGTGTTGCTTGTTCATCTATTTCCCGTTCAGCAAACTAATGCATCTGGGTGGTGTCTTCCTCAGTCCTACCCGTAACCTGGCCAACAACAGCCGGATGAAGCGGCATATCAACCCGTGGAATCCCGAGGTCAAGGTGCATACCTACGATGAGTATGAGGAAGAGTTCCGCGATGTCATGAAGGCCGCCGGCTTGCCGGTGGAGAAGGAGTGATCATGGCTAAGACACCCAAACCCAACGAACTGATCCAAATCGACCTGACCCCTCCTTCACGTGACTGGGAAGATCCCACGGTCGAGTTCCGTCCGGGGACCTGGAACTACGCTGCTGATCCGGAAACGCTCAAATACCTGGATCTGCCGAATCCGCGTAAGTGGCAGGTGTCCGACGAGGACTGGCAACTGCCGGAGAACTGGCAGCAGATCATCATGGAGGGATTTAAGGACCGGTTGCAGCGTTTCCGCTCATTCAAGGTCTTCATGGATGTCTGTGTGCGTTGTGGCGCCTGCGCTGACAAGTGCCACTACTACATCGGCTCCGGTGATCCAAAAAACATGCCCGTGTTGCGTGCTGAGTTGCTGCGCTCGGTCTATCGCAACGACTTCACTGCCATGGGCAAGGTCTTCGGCAAGATGGCCGGTGGCCGCGAACTGACGGTCGATGTACTCAAAGAGTGGTTCTATTACTTCTACCAGTGTACTGAATGTCGTCGCTGTTCAGTCTTCTGCCCCTATGGAATCGACACTGCTGAGATCACCATGATGGCCCGCGAGATGATGAACCTGATCGGCCTGAGTATCGAGTGGATCTTAACTCCCGCTTCCAACTGCTTCCGTACGGGCAATCATCTGGGCATTCAGCCGCACGGCTTCGCCGACAGTATCGAGTTTGCCGTCGAAGAGCTGGAGGAAGTGACTGGCGTCAAGGTCGATGCCCCGATGAACAAGAAGGGTGCCGAGATACTTTTTGTGGCGCCGTCAGCTGACTACTTTGCCTCTCCGCACTACTATACACTGCTCGGCTATCTTGCCCTGTTCCACGAGATCGGTCTGGATTATACGTGGAGCTCCTACGCTTCTGAGGGTGGTAACTTTGGGCTGTTCCACTCCAACGAGATGATGAAGCGGCTCAATTCCAAGATCTATGCCGAGGCGAAACGTCTCGGTGTGAAATGGATTCTGGGCGGTGAGTGTGGCCATATGTGGCGGGTACTCAACCAGTATATGGATACGATGAACGGTCCGGCAGATTTCCTTGAGGTGCCCAAATCTCCGATTACCGGCACGGTCTTCGAGAACGCCCGTTCAACCAAGATGGTCCATGTCACCGAGTTCACCTCGGATTTGATCAAACATGGCAAGCTCAAGCTGGACCCCAGCCGCAACGATCACTGGCGCGTGACTTTCCACGACTCCTGTAACCCGGCCAGGGCTATGGGGTTGTTCGAGGAACCGCGTTACGTTATCAAGAATGTCGCCAACAACTTCTTTGAAATGCCGGAAAACACCATTCGCGAGCAGACGTTCTGCTGTGGGTCGGGTGCCGGACTGGGTACTGACGAGAATATGGAAATGCGCATGCGTGGCGGGCTCCCGCGCGCCAACGCCGTCAAGTACGTTCACGACAAGCACGATGTGAACGTGCTGTGCTGTATCTGCGCCATCGATAAAGCCACCTTGCCACCTCTTCTGGAGTACTGGGTCCCCGGAGTCGAGGTGTGCGGTATTCACGAGCTACTGGGGAATGCCTTGGTCATGAAAGGTGAGAACGACCGTTCCACCGACCTTCGCGGCACACCCATAGCCGAGGAGGCCGACCCCACCGAGGAAGCCGTCGGTGAGAGCGGCACAACAAAGGAGGGCGCCAAAGATGAATGACATGCCGAAAATCATCATTGGTCTGGTGATCTTCCTGATGCTGATCGGATTCCCTCTCTGGTACAATGTCGCCAACGACAAGGCTGGCTACGTACCCGATATGGAACTGCCCGATACAGCCGACCAGTGCGTTCGCGATACCGAATGGATGCGGACCAATCACATGGATCTGCTCAACGACTGGCGCGATCTGGTAGTCCGCGATCAGCAACGTTTCGAGGCCAACCAGGTCTCGCAGCAGATGGAAATGAGCCTCTCCAACACCTGTATGGACTGCCATGACAACAAGTCTACTTTCTGCGATCGTTGTCATAATTACATGGGGGTCCAGCCGTACTGTTGGGACTGTCACCTTGAACCGGAGGAGGCAATCTGATGGGCTTTGATAGACGGAAATTCCTGAAACTCTCTGGACTGACCTTCCTCGGTTTTGCCGCCGGTTCACCCGCTCGGGTGTTCGGCCAGCAAGATACAACCATGGTCGATTCGACCGCGACCGGCGATGGCACCATCACGCCGATTTCCGGGAGCCGCTGGGCGATGCTGGTTGACCTGCGGGCATGTAACGAGAAGGGTGGCGAAGATTGCGATGATTGCATTGCCGCCTGTCACCGTGTGCATAACGTTCCGGAGTTTGATGATTCTCACGACGAGATCAAGTGGATCTGGAAGACCTCGTTCCATAGCGCCTTTCACTCCCAGGAGCACGAGTTCCTGGACGAAGCCATCACTCATGGCAACACTATGGTGCTCTGCAACCACTGCGACCGCCCGCCGTGCGTTCGCGTGTGCCCCACGCAGGCAACCTGGAAACGCGAGTCGGATGGAATTGTGATGATGGACATGCACCGTTGCATTGGCTGTCGCTACTGCGTAGTAGCATGCCCCTACGGTGCGCGCAGTTTCAACTTCCGCGATCCGCGCCCGCACATCGAAGAGATCAATCCCAAGTTCCCGACTCGCATGCGCGGTGTGGTGGAGAAGTGTAACTTCTGTGCCGAGCGACTGGCGACGGGCAAAATGCCGGCCTGTGTGAAGGCCTGCAAGCACGGCGCCCTCAAGTTCGGAGACCTGGAGGATCCCCAGAGCGAGGTCCGGAAGATACTGGGCGATGGTTTCAGTATCCGCCGCCGGCCCGAACTGGGCACGCAACCGCAAGTGTACTACCTGGTGTGAAGATAAGGGTGATTCGATATGATTGAAAAAGCTCTCACTGGAAGCAAACGCTACTGGGGATGGATTGGCTTTTTGATGATATTCATCATCATCGGAGCGCTCTTTTACATCCGTCAGTATAATGTAGGTCTCGGGGTCACTGGCCTCAGCCGCGATGTTCCCTGGGGTTTCTATATCGCACAATTCACGTTCCTGGTCGGTGTGGCTGCCTCGGCTGTCATGGTTGTGCTGCCTTACTACCTGCACAACTACAAGGCCTTCGGGAAGATAACCGTCTTGGGTGAATTCGTGGCCATTTCGTCCGTTATCATGTGCATGACGTTTATTTTCGTGGACATGGGACAACCGTTTCGTATCCTGAACGTCTTCCTGCACCCGACCCTGAACTCGCTGATGTTCTGGGATACGGTGGTGCTATCGGGATATCTGGTACTGAACATACTCATTTCCTATGTCACCTTCTCTTCGGAGAGGAAGGGTATTGCACCGCCGAGGTGGATTAAACCGTTCATCATCCTCTCTATACCGTGGGCGGTCAGTATCCACACCGTGACGGCGTTCTTGTACTCGGGTCTGGAGGGTCGTGCCTTCTGGCTGACTGCCATTCTGGCGCCACGCTTTCTGGCCTCGGCGTTCGCAGCCGGCCCGGCACTTCTCATCATCTTGGTGCTCATTGTCCGCAAGGTGAGCAAACTGGAGATTGAGGATGAACCCATTCGCAAACTGGGTGTCATTGTCGCCTACGCTATGGCGGTGAATGTCTTCTTTGTTCTCATGGAAGTCTTCACCGGCGTCTACAGTGATATCCCCGAACACGTACACCACTTCGAGTACCTCTACCTGGGTCTCGATGGTCACAGCAAACTCGCACCATGGATGTGGGTCTCGAACATCCTGGCCGTGTTCTCTTTGGTGCTGCTGATTGTCCCCAGGTTCAGAAACAGTCTGAACATACTGGTCATGGCGTGCGTAGCGGTCTTCATATCGTTGTGGATCGACAAGGGCCTCGGCATGGTGGTCACCGGCTTCGTACCCAACCCGTTTGGTGAAGTCGTCGAATACTGGCCAACTGTACCGGAGTTCTTTATCACGCTTTCCATCTATGCGCTGGGAGCACTGATACTTACTGTACTGTACAAAGTTGTAATATCGATCCGTGAACAGGTAGCCGGGTATCACTGATGAGCTGCCCGGGTTGACTTGACAGCATCTGGTTGCGGTCATTACTTGACCGTGCATTGACAATAGAGGTGAGACTATACGGGTGGGGTTGTCATGCTGACGGCCCCGCCTTTGCATGAACATGAGTACATATACTGACATAGCAGTCATCGGCGGTGTAGCCGCCGGGCCCAAGACAGCCGCCGTGGTAGCGCGACGCCTGCCGGACAAGGCGGTCACAGTGTTCCAGCGCGAAAAGTACATCTCCTATGGTACCTGCGGCCTGCCGTACTTTGCCTCGGGAGACATCGACAGCTTCCAGGAGCTCATTGCCACCAGCTACGACATCCCGCGTGACCCCGAGTTCTTCCGACGCACTAAAGGCGTGGAGGTGCAGAACGAGACCGAGGTAACGTCGATTGATCCGACCGCCCGCACCCTTACCGTGAA
Source organism: candidate division GN15 bacterium (assembly GCA_014729205.1). GTDB lineage: Bacteria > Zixibacteria > MSB-5A5 > GN15 > FEB-12 > WJKG01. Next base: position 16,544 of record WJKG01000067.1, read on the forward strand.
GCACCTGGGCGATAGTTCGGTCGAAGAATACACATATGACACGCTTGTGCTTGCCACCGGTGCCATCCCTGCTCCGCCGCCGTTTCCGTGCGACACCTCGGAGAACATCCGGCCCTTCACCCGGCCCGACGACGCTATCAGCTTCCGCAAAGCGGCTCAAACAGGTCAGCTGGGCAGCGCCGTCATTATCGGGGGAGGTTTCATTGGCTGTGAACTGGCCGAGGCGTGCGCCGGCCTGTGGGGGATAGAGACGACACTGGTCGAAATGCAGAGCAGCCTGCTGCCGTATGTACTGGATCCGGAAATGGCCAGGCTCGCGCAGAACGAAATGGAACGACAAGGTGTGACCGTCAGGCTGTCTTCGCAGGTGGAGAGCGTCACCGCGAACGAGGATGGGCCCACGGTCTCGCTCAAAGGCGGCGAGACTCTCACGGCTGATTTCGTCTTCCTGTGTCTGGGGGTGACGCCAGAAGTGTCGCTGGCGAAACAGTGCGGACTCAAGCTAGGTGAAACCGGCGGTATTCTGGTCGACAGCCACATGCGCACTTCCAATCCAAATATCTACGCCGGCGGTGACTGTGTGGAGTCATTCAATGCCGTCAGCGGTCGCAAAATGTACATCCCTATGGGATCGCTGGCAAATCGTCACGGACGGGTGATCGCCGAGAACATCGCCGGCAATGAATGCGAATTCCCGGCCGCAACTGGTGCCTTTCTCGTCAAGGTGTTCGAACGCAACGTGGGAGCGGTCGGGCTCTCGGAGGCACAAGCCAAGCGCGACAACATCCCCCATCGGGCTGTGTGGGGCAGCTTCGGCGACAAGCCGGATTACTATCCCGAAAGCAGCTCACTGGTAGCGAAACTGATCTACAACCCCGAGTCCCTGGGGCTTCTTGGGCTCCAAGCGGTCGGTGAGGGAGACATCTGCCGGCGGATTGATGTCATGTCGGCCATGCTGCGTCAGCGCGCCAGGGTCGACGACCTGCTCGATTTCGAACAGGGCTACGCGCCACCGTACTCAGATGCGATGGATCCGTTGTATCATCTGGCCTGCATGGCGCAGGCGCAAGAGAGAGCGGGAATCGGTTTCACTACGCCGCAGCTGGCATACGATGGTGCTGCGTACCAGTGGCTCGATGTCCGCGAGGATTATGAAATCGAGACGTTCCCCGTGCCGACACCCGACGGTGGAGAGTTAATCAAGATCGCGCTCAACGACCTTCGTGAGCAACTTGACCAGTTCGATCCCAAGCGCCCGATCGTGGTTGTGTGCCAGCGGGGTCCGCGCGCCTATCAAGCGGCCCGGATCCTCAAGAACAACGGTTTCGGCCAGGTCGATGTGCTCGGAGGCGGTGCCGAGGCTGCCGACTGGCCAAAACAAGAGAAGAAGTAGCGAAGTCCCATGTCCCTAGCACCCTGGCAACTGGTCCTCTGCGGGATCAATCACAAGACAGCTACCGTCGAGCAGCGTGAACCGTTGCAGCTCGGACAGGACGATATCCCGGCTGCCCTCGATGCTTACTCCGATCAGCCGGGTGTCTACGAATGCGTGGTTCTGTCGACGTGCAATCGAGTGGAGTTCTATGCCGTTCTCAGTCGGGAGGTTGATCCGTTGCTCAGTGTCGCCGAGTTCTATCACAAATTTCGCGATAACGATATCAAGCCGCTCAGGGAGAGCTTCTACATCCGTAAGGGGCGCCATGTTGCCGCGCATATGTTCCGCGTGGCGGGCGGGCTGGATTCGATGGTCCTTGGTGAGAACCAGATAGTCGGGCAACTAAAGGACGCCTATTCATCCGCCTGTCAGGTCAAGACCGCCGGCAAAATGATGCACCGTCTCTTGCACCAGGCGTTCCGGGTGGCCAAGCAGGTCCGCACCGACACCGAAATGGGCCGGGGTGCCTGTTCAGTGTCCAGCGCCGCCATCGACCTCCTGCGCGATCGTGCCACCGAACTCACACACCCTTCGGTCCTGTTTGTCGGTGTCAACCAGATGATCAAACTGGCGGCGACCAATCTCAGCAGCAGCCATCATTCGCGCCTGATGTTCGCCAATCGCACGCCCGAGAAGGCAAAATCCTTGGCCGCCGCTTTTCACGGCACCGGTCATGGGCTTGACACCGTCGAAGACCTGCTGCCACAGGCGGACATCCTTATCAGTTGCACCGGCTCTGCGCAGCCGGTGATCACCCGCGAAATGCTCCGGCGCTTTGTCAAAGGCTACCCGGAGCACAAGCTGCTCGTGGCGGATCTTGCCATACCTCGCGATGTTGATGCCGACCGTGAATTCGCCGATTCAATCGAAGTGCATGATCTGGAGAGTATCAAAGCGTTCGTGGAACAGCAGAAGCAGCGGCGTGAGGCCGCCATCCCGGCGGCGGAGAAGATCATCGACTTGCGGCTGAATGAGTTCGGCTACTGGTACAACCACGCTATTCACGAATCTACATTCGAGGGAATGAGCGACTCGTTCGAACAAATCCGACGAGAAGAGCTTGATCCCATTGTCAGGCAGTTGCCCTTTGAACAACAGGAAGCTGTGGAGAATGCCTCGCGCCGACTGGTGGACCGACTCTTGCGTATAAAGGCCCGCCAGGAAAGTGACAAAACCTGAGCACAGGAGGATACACCGTGTCCAACAAATACATGCCCATTAACATCGACATGAGCAACCGTAAGTGCCTCGTTGTCGGCGGCGGTAACGTCGCCCTGCGCAAGGTGGAATCACTGCTCAAGTACGAGAATTGCAGCGTCACCGTCGTTGCCCCGGAAGTGGCCGACAAGCTTCAGTACTATGCCGAGCGCCATCGCATTAAGGTCGAGAAACGGCCTTACAAGTCACCGGAAGCTATCGACTTCGGGCTGGTCATCGCCGCTACCGACGATAGCGCCGTGAGCCAGGAAGTTTACGATGACTGCCGGACGCACGGAGTGCTGGTGAATGTCGCCGATGTTCCGAAACTGTGTGAGTTCACTTTTCCGGCCGTCCTCCAGCGCGATTGTCTGACTGTGGCCATCTCCACCGACGGCAAGGCGCCGTTTATGTCCAGCCACCTGAAGGCTATCCTGGACACGATCTTCCCGGAGCACTGGAACAAGCTGATGGGCCTCGCTGCCGAGTTCCGCACCCGCGTACTCGAAGCTCTGCCCAGGGATTTCGAGGCCCGCACGCGGTGTTTTGAGCGTTTTGTCAACGCCGACTGGAAGACCATGCTGCACGATATGTCCTCCGAGGAAATCTCGCTGGAACTGGACCGTATGATCGAGCGTCCGGAATAGCGCCGGCCAGGGATCGGTACCGCGCACAATTGCGTTGTACATTTGCCCGTCGCGCATTACTTTAGGGCCATTATGAGCGAAACGTCTACCGGAATAGTCTACTTGCTCGGCGCCGGACCCGGCGATCCGGAACTCATCACCATGAAGGCCAAACGGTTGCTGGCAACAGCCGATGTGGTCGTCTATGACAACTTGGTCGCCGATGAACTGGTGATCACCCTGCCCGGTTCGGTAGAGCGCTACTATGTCGGCAAACGGCCCGGGGCAGTGTGCTATTCTCAGGAGGATATCAATGCCCTGCTGGTTCGCCTGGCCAAAGAAGGCAATACCGTCGCCCGTCTCAAAGGCGCCGATCCCTTTATCTTCGGCCGCGGGGGAGAAGAAGCGCGCTTCCTCAAAGAACACGGTATTCCCTTTGTCGTCGTTCCCGGAGTCACTGCTGGCATAGCCGCTCCAGCCTATGCCGGTATTCCGTGCACCGACCGCCAGCGAGCCTCGTATGTCATCTTTGCTACCGGACATCCTTCCCGCGATAAGTCGATCAGCTCTGTTCCCTGGGAATGGGTTGGCCGGGCAACTGATGGCACCGTCGTGATATACATGGGCGTCTCTCAGGTCGAGAAGATTATGGCCGCGTTGCTCAAAGCCGGCATGCCAGAAGATCACCCCGCTGCCGTTGTCGAACGCGGCACCTATCCGACCCAACGCTTGGTGAAATCGACAGTCTCCGAACTGCCCCGTGCCATGAAGCGTGAGCAGATCAAAGCTCCCGCCATAATCATACTCGGACATGTCATCGAGGTACAGCCGTGGCTGCACTGGTGGGATAATTTGCCGCTACTCGGCAAGCGTGTGCTCGTGACCCGTCCGACGCATCAATCATTGGAAATGTACCAGCAGCTGCGCGAGCTGGGCGCCGAAGTTATGCCATATCCGACAATTGCCATCGATGAATTCCTCGACGAGCGCGGGTGGAGTTCATTCCCGGATCCGGATCTGCAGAAGCCCGCATGGCTCGTATTCACCAGCGAGAATGGTGTCAACTTCTTCATGAAGCAGTTCTTCGAGCATATCGACGACGTCCGACGTCTCGCCCGGTTCAGGCTGGCCGCTATCGGTACCGGTACCATGCGGGCGCTGGAGCAGTATCACCTGACCCCGGATTTCGTTCCCACCACACAAACGGGCAAGGCCCTGGCCGAGGAGTTGGTCAAACATGCTGACTTCAAGGGCGTGAACGTGGTGCGGATACGGGGTAACCTGGCCTACTCTCATGTCGAGGATGCCCTGCGCGAGGTAGGAGCACGGGTCACACTCCTGACCGTCTACAACAC
>WJKG01000068.1 GCA_014729205.1 candidate division GN15 bacterium
CAGGTGCAGCTCTCAGAAACTCCCCAGCCAGGACAACCAACCGAGCGCGCTGAGCAGTTCCGCGACCAGGCCGTCTCCGAATCCGACCGGGACGCCAGAGAGGTCACCGACGACCCGGCCGTGCAAAAAGACGACAAGATCGATGCAAAACGCCAACTTGCCGCCAGGGATGAGGGCAGCAGAGACGCCACCCCGGGCGAGGCCGAATCGGCCAAGCCCCAGGCAGAGCAACCATCAGCGAACGTGACCTCAGAAGAGGTCTTTGAAGCCGCGGGCGACGACGTCAAGGATCCCGTGGTTCGGGGCAACCGGGACGAGCTTGATCTATACAGATCGACCAGCCCCGCTGAATCGGTTCGGGTACCCATTCAGGCTGACAGCATCCCGATCCAGCGCGCCCCGAAAGAGAAAGTGCGCACTTTGGCCACCGATGACTCGAACGAGGGCCCATTCGAAGTCATTCGGGACCAAGCAGCGCAGTCCCTGCACGCGCCGACCGCGACCGGTTCGCAAGCTCTGGCTGAGCAAGAGGCCGATATCGGCACGGTAGAGCAGGAGCAGTCCATGGAAGTCTGGCGCGCCAGGCGCGACTCGCTGCTCCCCATCTACCTCGCCATGACGGGTGATACCACTGTCGCCGGACGACACGCCACCGCTGCCGCCGCCAAAGCCCGCCTCGACAAGGGAGAGCACTCACTGCCCGATATCGAGCGTGATCTGGTAGACTGCTGGTTCCACATCGCCAGCGACTCCGAAAACGCGAGCGAGCGCAAAGACGCCCGCATCTCACTGCAGCGCTACAGCGAGCGCCGCGCCGCCCACCACGCCGATATGGCCCGGGAGAAACTCGATCAACTCAATAAGACCAGACGCCCGGACAGACGATGAACACGACACGTGTTAAGTTGTTGAAATATTGGACAGTAAACATCATCTTGGCCGTGACAGAAGGTGAATCAATTTAGCTCAGATTGCGTATACTCAAACGGTATGGAACAGCCCAACAACAAACAGACCAACACCGGTCCCCGCCGCCTCTACCGTTCCCGCAACGACACTATCATCGGTGGTGTGTGCGGCGGCCTCGGCGAGTACCTCGAAATCGACCCGGTCATCGTCCGCATCGTCGCCGTCCTGCTTCTGTTCACCGGATGGGGCCTGCTGGCATACATTGTTGCTTGGATCATCATGCCGGTGGCACCCGAAGGCTACCAACCACCGGCAACCGAGGGCGGCTTCAAGAAATCAACCTATCTGCCCGGCTTCTTTCTGATAGTGATTGGCGTCTTGATCATTCTGCAGCAGCACTGGTACTGGTTTGACCTCTGGGAACTCTGGCCGCTTCTGCTTATTGCCGTTGGCCTGGTCCTCATCTTCCGTAGCTGGGGACGACGCAACCAGAGTGATGAGTACAACGAACCTCACTCCGGCCACCATTCATCGTCAGACTCCGGAGGCCCCAACTCATGACACCGTCACGATTCCGCTGGGGCATGCTCCTTGTTCTGCTCGGCCTCTGGCTGCTCGGCCACAATCTGGGCTACTTCACCAATGCCATGTGGGAAAGCCTGACTCTCTTCATCCCGATTATCCTCATTGCCGTCGGTATCGAGAAGATCTTCACCAACAGCCGTCTGCAGTTCATCTCATACCTCAGTACCGTCGCCCTGTTCTGCGCCGGATTGCTCCTCGCCTTCGGCTCCAGCGTCGGCTCCGGCGAAACTGCCCTGTTCAAGGACACAACCTACTTTGAACGCGATGATCCCCGAATAAGCCACGTCGAGGCCAACTTGAATCTGGATCACACCAGCCTGACTATCCGCGACTCCGATGTCGATATCGTCTGGGCACATTTCGAGAAGTTCACCCGCACGCCGGATATAGACTACCAGGTTATCGGCGAGGAAGCTCGTATCGAAATGAACAGCAAGGAACACACCTATCTCGGCGGCGCCGTGAAAATCAAGGCCGATGACCCTCAGCAGTGGCGTCTCCGGTTCTCTGACCGGGCGCCCCTCGACTTTAACTGTGAGGCAGAAGACTCGGATCTCCACCTCAATTTCGCCACGACTCCCTTGAGGTCGGTCTCACTCGAACTCGATGATACCCGAGTCTACCTGAAACTCGGCGACAACGAGCAGGATATGAAAGTACGCGTCTACGGTACCGATGGCTCCCTCCAACTGCGTATCCCTGAGACCGTCGGCATTCACGTCCGCGGGGATGCGTTCGCCAACCTGCTGGAACACCTGGGGATGACAAGAACCGAATTGGGATATAGTTCCCCCGGCTACGACACCCTGGCAACCAGGGTAGAACTGGACCTCGACCCTGATCTCGGCTCGGTCTCCATTAACCTGTTCTGAAGACCACAACCCGGCCAGCGTGATCCTCCGTCAGCACAATATCGGTTGCTATACCAATCTGTTTTCCAGATGTTACCGCAAACAGGAGTCCCAACTTGGCTAACCGCGTTCTACTGACTGCAATAAGTCTCCTGCTTCTCGGAGTGGGCTGTACCTCCAATGAACCGGCCGACCCCGTCGCCGATGGCGTCCTGTCGGTGGGCACCGATGCCACCTACCCTCCTTTCGAAATGGTTAACCCCGCCACCGGCAACCCGGAAGGCTTCGACATTGATATGATTACCGAGGTCTGTCGCGTCCACAACTGGAAACCAGATTTTCTGGTAACGCCCTTCGACGGTATCGTTCCCGGTCTCATCGGGCACAAATACGATGTCATCGTCTCCGCCATGACTATCACTCCCGAACGGGCTGCGGTCGTCGACTTCAGTACCCCGTACTATACCGCCGGTCAGACCATCGCCGTCCCTCTCGATGATACCGTTATCACCTCGGTTGAGGATCTCGTCGGCAAACGTGTCGGCGTCCAGCTCGGTACCACCGGTCAACTCATGGCGAAACGCATGACCGGCCTGCAGGTGTTCTCTTACGAAAACATCGGCGCCGCCTTCCTGGATATGCGTAACGGCAATCTCGATGCCGTCCTGAATGATTACCCTACTACCCAAGCCTATATCAGTCGGCATGGCGACGCCAAAACTGTCGGCAAGCTGCTGTCCACTGAGCAATACGGGATAGCCGTCCGCCGGGCCGATGACTCCCTGCTGGCGCTCATCAATGCTGCCCTTGATACGCTTCACAGCAACGGCACCCTGGACAGCCTCCACATGAAGTGGTTCGGCGTGCCCTACAAGAAGCCGGACACTGCCATACGACCCGAACAGCTTTAGCAAAACCGCACTTGCCCCAACGCCTTCGGTTTCGTAATCTTTCTGCCATGAACAAACAAGACCTGGACACGTCCCAGCTCGGATCCATTGTGATAGCTATCGATGGGCCCGCTGCTTCCGGCAAGACAACAACCGCCAAAAACCTCGCCAGCGCCCTTGGCCTGACTTATATCGACACCGGCGCCATGTACCGTTCCGTGACCCTCCATGCCCTGCGCCGGGGGATTGACGTCGATGATGCCGACGCGGTTGCCGATGCCGCCCGCCAGATCGATATCGCCTTCAAGAACATCGGCGGCGAGAATCACACCATGCTCAACGGCGAAGATGTCAGCCTCGATATCCGCACCCCCGAAGTCACCAGGCACGTTTCGAAGATCGCCGCCTACAAGGATGTACGCCTGGCTATGGTAACCCACCAGATTGAGCTCGGTGGCCGCGGCGGTGTCGTTGCCGAAGGACGCGACACCACTACCGTCGTCTTTCCGGATGCAGACATCAAGGTCTTCCTGACCGCCACCGTCGAAGAGCGCGCCAAACGCCGCCAGATGGATATGGAAGCTCTCGGGATCGAAACAAGCCTCCAGCAGCAAATCGAAGACATCAATCGACGCGACAGCGCCGATTCCACCCGCGAACACTCACCGCTGCGCAAAGCCCACGACGCCGTTGAAATCGATACTACTAATCTGAGCATTGATGAACAGATAGACCGCATCGTCGACCTGGTGCGCGACAAACTCTCGAACCAATGAAGATCGCCTACTACACAGGCTGGACTATCACCAGACTTGTCTCCAGGCTGGTCTTCCGCATCCGCATCTACGGCCGAGAACACATTCCGAATGAAGGCGGCTTCATCCTGGCAAGCAACCATGTCTCCTACTACGATCCCCCCCTCGTCGGGAGCTGGTCCACTCGCCAGATGTACTTCCTGGCCAAAAAGGAGCTCTTCAAAAACCCCATCTTCGGCAGTATCATCCGTCGCACCAACGCCCTGCCCGTCAAACGAGGTGCTATCGACCGCGAGGGACTCAAGCTCTGTGTCGACGTCATCAAATCGGGCTACGGATTGGTGGTTTTCCCCGAGGGCACCCGGTCACGCACTCAGGACTTCCTCGATCCCAAGCCCGGGGTCGGCTTGCTGGCTAAGACGGTAAACTGTCCCATCGTCCCCGCGTACGTTCACGGCCCCAACCGCCTCAAAGAAGTATTCTGGGGCAGGGATCGCATGGTCATTGTCTACGGACCGCCGATACCACAGGACTGGCTCGCTTCGGTACCAAGGGGGCGTGATGGTTACCTTACCATCAGTGCCGAAGTAATGAAGCGTATCGCCGCCCTGAAGGCCGGGTTCCTGGATCGCGGCGGAGTATAACCTCAAGCGAGAGAAATACTTCAGAAATGCACCTGAAGGGGCAAAATACCCTTGAAAAATACCGAATATGTGTTATATATCGGGGCTGTCCGAATGAGGCAACACGCCCAACGGCGGCCGCTCGGTTGCTTTCCGCCCCGGCGGAAAAATCCAAAGTGACCGGGTGTCAGAAGGAGGTTCTCATTTAACAATGGCTGAAGCCAAAAAAACAAAAACGGTGGCTGCCAAACAGTCAAAACGTAAGGCTACCACCAGCAGGAAAACCAAAAAAACCAAAACCAAGCTCGTCAAAAAGCAGGTTACCGAGGAGCGGCGGCCAAAAGCTGTCCAGCGGGAACAGCAGCAACAGGTCCTGACCGAGCGCCAAAAACGCATGGCCGAAAAGGCCCAGACGCGCGCATCCGAAGGCAAACCTGATGTCGAGCAACACGATGTCGAGGCCGTGAAGATTACCGATGTCGCCGGTGTGGTCTACGATGTCGACGATTACAACGAGATGGTTGACATGTACGACTCAACCATCAAGAACATCAAGGAAGGCGAAATTGTCCAGGGAACGGTTATCGGCGTGAGCCGCGACGATGTTATTGTCGATGTCGGCTTTAAGTCCGAGGGGATCATCCCCATGGCCGAGTTTCAGGAACCGCTGACCTTGAAAAACGGCGATGAAATCGAAGTCTTCCTGGAGCAAATGGAGGATGGCAACGGCAACCTCGTGCTCTCCAAACAGAAGGCCGATTTCATGCGGGTCTGGGACAAGATCCGCGAAGTCCATGATTCCGGCGAGAAGATCGCGGGCCGAGTCGTCCGACGGATTAAAGGTGGTTTGGTCGTGGATATCATGGGTGTCGACGCCTTCCTGCCGGGCTCGCAGGTTGCCCTGCGCCAGGTAGCGGATTTCGATGCTCTCATCGGCGAGGAAATGCAGCTTAAGATCATCAAGCTCAACAAGGCTCGTCGCAATATCGTCGTCTCCCGTCGTACCGTTCTCGAGGAGAAGCGCGAAAAGATGCGCTCGGAACTGCTCTCAGAAATCGCTGTCGGACAGGTTCGCCAGGGAACGGTCAAGAACATCACCGACTTCGGTGTGTTTATCGATCTCGGCGGCGTCGACGGACTCCTGCATATTACCGATATGTCGTGGGGCCGCATCCGCCATCCTTCCGAAATGTGCAGCCTGGGCGAGTCGATCGATGTCAAGATCCTTGATTTCGACGAGGAAACCTCGCGCATCTCACTCGGCCTCAAGCAGCTCACCCCGTATCCGTGGGAGAACATCGAGCAGAAGTACCCGCTGGGCAAGAAAGTCACTGGACGGGTCGTCTCGATTACCGACTACGGTGCCTTCGTAGAGCTCGAAAAGGGTGTCGAGGGACTCATCCATATCTCGGAGATGTCCTGGACACAGCACATCAAGCACCCCTCGAAGATCATGAACGTCAACGATCAGGTCGAGACGGTGGTGCTTTCGGTAGACAAGGAAAACGAGAAGATCTCCCTGGGTATCAAGCAGCTCGAGCCGGATCCCTGGGGTACGATCGATGAGAAATATCCGGTCGGCCAGGTCGTTGCCGGCAAGGTGCGCAACCTGACCGCGTTTGGTGCCTTTGTCGAACTCGAGGAGGGCATTGACGGCCTGGTGCATATCTCCGATATGTCATGGACCAAGCGCATCCAGCACCCGTCCGAGGTCATGAAGAAAGGTGACACGGTAGAGGTGAAGGTCCTCAAGGTGGACCATGAAAACCGACGCATCTCGCTCGGCTACAAACAGCTCCAGGAAGATCCCTGGGGCGAACTGGCCCGCAAGTATGCAGTCGGCACCGAGTGTCTCGGCACCATCACCCGCGTGATGGATCGGGGCGTGATTGTCGAGCTCGATGGTAACGTCGAAGGCTTCGTCCCTACCGCGCAGCTCGGCCGTCGTGATCTCACCGACCCGCAGGGTGCCTTCCACGAAGGTGAAGAACTCCCGCTTTCGGTTATCGAATTCGATCGCAACCAGCACAAGATCGTGCTGAGTGTCTACGCCTACTACAAGAAGCGTGACCGCAACGAGTTCGAGGCCTTCCTGGAGCGTCACCAGAAGGAAGCCCCCGCAGCCATGGAAGAAGCCATGCCCGACGATCTGAAAAAGGAAGTCGAAGAAGCCCGCGAGGAAGTAGCCGATCAGGCTGCCAAGGAAGCGGTCGAGGCTTCCAATAAGCCAGAGCCGGACCATCAGGCTGAACCCGCCGAGGAACCTACCGCGGAACCTGCCGCGGAAGAAGCCGAAGAACCGAAGGCCGAGGCTGCTCCTGCTGAGCCCGCGTCAGAGGAGCCGACCGAATCTGCCCCCGAAGAGCCGACCGAAACCGCCGAATCCGGCGGCGAGGAAAGCACCGACGAGGGTGGCGAAGAAGGTGGCGAAGAAGGTGACGAGGACGACACCAAGACCGAGTAACCGCCCCCGCGGTTAGCTCTGTTGCTATAGACCTTATCAAGCGGCGGGCTTCGGCCCGCCGCTTTTCATTGCAGAAAGGTACGATGCTTCCCGTATCGTACGTACGATGATGAACGACAAGCACAACCCCTGCATCGCCTTCAAAACTATCGGCTGTCGCCTTAACCAGTACGAGACCGAGCGCATGGCCGCCGATCTCAACCCGTTCGGATTGCAACGTGTCAAGCCGGGTGAGCCGGCCGATGTCTTCGTGATCAATACCTGCACCGTCACCCACAAGGCCGACAAAGACTGTCGCTACTACATCCGTCGGGCCCGTCGCGACAACCCCAACTGCAAGGTCGTCGTGGTCGGATGCTATGTAGAACACGAAGCCGACGTGCTGCGCGACATGGATGAGGTAGATGTGCTCGTCTTCAACGACCAGAAAGAGGCCATCGCCCGGATTCTGCAAAACCGCTTGCCCGAGATGTTTGCAGCACCGGATTCAAACGTAACCACAGATCAGGTAGCCCGTGCCATTCGCAATCGCGCCTGGATAAAGATCTCCGACGGCTGCAACCAGACTTGTTCATTCTGCCTTGTTACTCAGGTACGCGGACAACTGATCAACCGACCGTTCGAACAACTGGCCCCGGAGGTCCAGGGGTACGTCGACGAGGGCTACCATGAGGTTGTCCTGACCGGCGTTAATATTGGTTACTACCGGGACAGAACGGCGCACCCCCCGGTTGCCGACCTGGCCGAGTTCTGCCATCGGGTGATCGCACAGACGGGGATCAGCAGACTGCGGCTGTCCTCCACCGAACCTCAAACCGTCACCGATTCGCTCATTGAATTGGTGGCTGCCGAGGCATCAGGAATGTGTCGCTACTTTCACTTACCCGCGCAATCGGGGAGTTCGCGTCTGCTCAAACTGATGAAACGCCCCTACACGCAACGTCAGTACCTGGACCGCCTGGAGCGAATCAAGAAAGCCAACAGCGATATCATCATCGGCGCCGACCTGATTGTCGGCTTCCCCGGTGAGACCCCGGGCGACTTCGACGAATCCCGCACCCTCGCCGACAGCGGCCTGATCGACTACCTGCATGTCTTCAGCTATTCGGATCGGCCCGGTACCGCGGCGTATGACATGCCGGACAAAGTGATGCCGGAGATCGTCAAGGAACGACACGATCGGCTTGCCGAGGTTTCCCACCGACACTGGCAGAAGGCACTCGAGCGTCAAATCGGAAAGCTGCTGCAGGTCATCGCTGAGCACAAGAAAGCTCCCGATGGTTCCCGCATGGCGGTTGCCGACAACTATGTTCGCGTACGGCTGCCACTCGGCCTCAACCCCGGTCGCACACCGGTTTCGATACGAGTTGTCGCCGCTCGTGATGGTTATGTCGAGGGCGAACTAACTCAGTCATAAAGAGCGAGTTCCTTTGCTCACCGACTTTCAAGGTTCCCCAGACTCACCGCACATATGCATCGCACGGATATCTAATATATAGTGTCGCTGAATCTACCTTGTGAATGACCGTGTGAATCACCTTCCGCCTCACACGCTTCGTCTCGGCCAAGCTGCGACATTCTTTCCGACTCAGCGGGAAACGATTGCCATCGCGCGTCCCTTTGTTTGCCCTCGCAATCTCCGAAGCTCCGGTGTAATCCATTAACTATCAGTAACTTACAAGTCCGGCTGCGCCTGTGGCACGGGCGTTGCTTTCTGTGGCAGTGGAGAAATGGATTTATTGGAGAAATCTCGTGACTGATAACAACGAAGAAACCACTGTCCAACAGAGCCCGGAAGAGAACAACGAGCCGCAGGGCGAAGAGCAGGCTTCCGAAAGCCAGCCGAAAACCGGCGGACTGCTGTCCAGGCGCAATATGATCTTCGGTGGCGCCGGCTTGCTGGTGATCATCCTGGTTGTGGTGGGCGTGATGTTGTTTTCCGGTGGTGGCGAAGAGACAGCCGAAGCCGACAGTGAACCGGCCACCGAACAGCACGAGACGACCGATGAAGCCTCGCAGGGCGAATCCCAGGCGGAAAAGCAGCCGGCTGTTGAGATCCACGAGGAAGTCCCCGCCAGGAAAGAGCAGCGCCAGGATCACAAGCCGCACAAGCAGGAAAAGGCCAAAGCGACAGTTCAGGAGCACGCCGAGGAGGCGTACGACGAGTTGTTCGCCGATGATCACTCCACCGAAAGCGTCAGCGAGTTCGAAATGCCTGATGTGCCCGAGGACTCCGGCGTGATGGCGACGATCATGGAAAACCTCGAATTCCTCGACTACGATCCGGCGATGGAAGATGAAGCACCGGGCGAAGAGCACGCGGACATGCAGGAAATGTCAGTCGAAGACTCAATTGCCGAGACAAACTGGATCGAAGAAGAAAAAACTCGATTGGCCGCAAAGGAAAAAGAACTCAACGAGCGCGAACGCAAGCTGACCAAGTTGCAGAAGCAGATAGCCCAGAAGACCCTCTATCTGGAACGAGTTGAGTCGGAGCGTATTGCATCCTTAGCCAAGCTCTATGACAACATGGATCCGCGGGCTGTGGTGCAGTTGATGGCTAATCTCGATGATGAGACGGTTGTCTCGCTCATTCCGCGAATGAAGCCCAAGAACGCTTCAGCGGTACTGCAGTTGATGTCCTCGGCAAGAGCGGCCCGGCTGTCCAAACAGATGATTTCAATAGCGGTGTCTGAAGATGAATAACGCCCTGACCATATTCGATATGCTGCTCGGTGGCGCTCAGCCCACCCAGGGCCAGCCAAATGCCGGCGCCGGTGCGGCAGGAAGTGTCGATGGCGGATTGCCGTTCGATGTGCTCATGCAGCAGCTTCTCGGCGGCAAGCAGGCCGAGCGGTCAGGTCAGAACAGGCTACCGTTTGTGGTCGCTCCGAACCCGGCACAGGGACAGAAGCCCGGTAAGCAGAATCCGCTGCACGTGCAGCCGAATCTATCGGGCCAGCAGCATGCGCTACAGGCATTGACCAGGGGCGGCATGCAATCAGTGGTGTCTCCCGAGTTGCTGATGCGTCAGCTTCTCAATTCCGGCAAGGCCGGCCAGATAGACTTTAGTCCCCAACAACAAGTTGCCCTTGAGAGGTCAGCGACCGACGGTCACGTGAAGACGGTCTCAGTAGAGTCGCTGATCGCTCAGGCGGGCTTTGTCCGGGACGGAAAAACCGCTAAGATTGCGGCAGATCAACCTACACTGACAGGTGCCAAGGCTGATATCCAGCAGGTCATCGGCAAGGGTGAGCAGGGGCTCCAGACTACACAGACTCAGCAAGGCATCCAGCCGCAACAGCTTCTACCCGAACACCAGGCCAATGAAGCTGCTGGGCGCAGTCTTCCTGAGCACTTCGATGGCAACAACGCATCGGACAATCGACCAGCCATTCCGAAGCAGTCAGATGAACCCGTCAAGGTCAACATGATGGCTGCCAAACAGGCCGCTCGCAACTTTGCTTTCCCCATGAGCGAAGAGAATGTCGTCACGCAGGAACAAACAGACTCTAATGAGCAGAACCTGGCAGCGAAGCCATTGTCCCGCGCCGACCAGGCTATCGACCAAGCGACAAACCAAGTCGCAGTGAATGGCGTCGTATCGCAGATCACCACTGAAGCGCAACCCGCGGTGCCCACCGAAGAAGCCGCTGCAAACGAAGCCGACGAACCGTCGATCGATCCGCGAGTGCATCTTGCCTCTATCCGCTCCGGGCAGCAGATCACGGTCAGCCAGCCTACCAGGCTTACGCCCGGTACCTACGAAGTGGTTGACTTCAGTGTGCGCAACGACCGTGTGCAGTTCACTCTTACGCCGGTCGAACACGGCAAGACCGGTGCCAGCACCACTACAGAAGACACCCAGAAGCTCAAGTTAAGCCTCCCGCAGGAAGTCGTTCAGAAGGCGCTGGATGCTGCCCTTGGGCAGCCGCGCCAACAGCCGGTGCGCGTGCAACTGGATGGACTCAATCAGCCGGTGCGCCGGATGGAAGCCATTCTGCAGCAACTGAATGTCCAGAAGATAGAAGTGTCAGCGCCCGAGTCTGACAGTCTCGAGGTGGTGCAGCCCAAGGCGCAGAACGCCGAGTCCAGGCAGATTCAACTCACGCTGACGCCAGACAAGACACAGCAACCGGTACGGGTCGACGTCAGCTCGAACAAGGTGCACGCCGTGAGCGAGCAGCGGGTGAGCATGGAATCCTCGCCGCGTGTCGCGGTATCGGAGCCGAGCGGTAATTCCACAGGAGGTGGTCAATCGTTTGGCCAGCAGGCGGGTGGACAGGACGATGAGTTTGCCGGCATGCTCGAGCGTCACAACCAGATGACGAGCGGTGGCTTCAAGCTGAACGCAACCTCCGAGAGCGGTTCGAACAATCGCTTTGATCAACTGCTGGGACTGCAATCACAGGGTGACCGCGCGACCAGTATGCCCTCGGCCGATATGCCCGAGAGCCGACCGGTGCGCATGGTGATTCCGGAAGCGGAAATGATGAAGCTCCGCACCACCGGACAGACGGTCCGTCTGCGGCTGGAACCGGATTCACTGGGTCCGGCGCGCCTGACGCTGCACATGCAGGGCGACACCATGAAGGCACACGTAATGGTTGAGTCACAGCAGGCCAAGGTAGCTGTGGAATCCTCATTGCAGGAACTGGCTCAGCAACTCAATCGCGCCAATATAAAAGTTGACCATATCAGTGTCGAGGTAGCCTCGGATGGAACAGACCAGCAATGGCAGTTCGACCGCAGGCCCAACTGGCACGCTCGCCCGCAGGGTGATTCGCACGCGAACCTGAACGCCGAGGGCGAAGGCGACGAGACAATTGATAACCCGACGATACTCGCCCAAGCCGATGCTTCCCGTGGCTACGGGATCGGTGCCGGCGGTGTCAATTTGCTTGCATAGGAGTAAGATATGCCCGGAATCACTCCGGTACAGGGTACGGCCCCGTTTGAGACCGAGACTACGAGCTTCAGCACCAACAACCTGGGCAAGGATGAATTCCTGCAGTTGTTGATTACAAAGCTGACTAATCAGGATCCGCTGGAACCGACCAACGATGAGCAGTTCATTGCCGACCTGGCTCAGTTTTCCTCGCTCGAGCAGATGAACAACATCGCCAACGCCATCAATGAAGGTAACGAGTGGAACTACATGCAGTCCAGTTCTATGCACAACCTGATGGCGGCCAACCTGATTGGCAAGGACGTTATGGCCAGCTACGAGTCCGTTTACCTGGATACCGGCAAGAGTGCCACTATCCGGTTTGCCAACAACCAGTTTGCCGAAGAGATCCAGTTCAAGATCAAGGATGGTGACGGTAATGTAGTTGCCACCGTACGTGAGGATCACGTGCAGATTGGTACTCACTCGATCCAGTGGGACGGCAACGACTCACGTGGCAACCGTTTGCCCAATGGCACCTACACTGTCGAAGCCGTTGCCTACAACGGTGAGTCGCAGTTCACGCCGCAGTTGAGCCTCAAGGGAACGGTAGAGTCGGTCGTGTACCGCGAGGGCTCGCCCTTTTTGACGATTGACGGCGTGGAAATCAGATTCGGCGATGTGCGATCGGTGGCCCCCGCAACCGAACAGGCAGACCCGGAAGACGAGGGCTAGTGACCACTTTGAAAGTGAAGGCAAGAAGGTAAGAAACGTGGATAAGCAGGTAAGACGATGAGTGATGTAAACACACAACAGGTAGCCAATTTCCAGCGGCCCGTGGATCTGCTGGAGATCGCCCGTCGGGGCCAGAAGCAGCCCGCGGCCAAGAAGGCCGACGAGGGCTCCTTCAAAGACATGTTCTCGCGTGAGCTGGCCGGTGCTAAGGAGTTGTCATTTTCCAAGCATGCACAGGCACGGCTCTTCTCGCGCGGGATTGAACTCTCGAACGAAATGCTGAGCAATATCGGAAACGCCGTAGACAAGGCCGAGGCCAAGGGTTCGCGCGAGACGCTGGTGCTGACCGAAGAGGTAGCGCTGGTCGTCTCGGTGGAGAACCGGACAGTCATTACCGCCTTCGATCGCGAGAATCTTCGTGACGGCGTGGTCACCTCGATAGACTCAGCAGTGATACTGTGACGATAAAACGAAATGAGATATACCGAACGCATAAACACATGGCATGTGGGCTGGACTCCATCACGATGGAGAGGCTCTGCCATAACCATGGAGGATAACCAACCATGATGGCATCATTGTTCGCCGGGGTGTCGGGCCTGAAGAATCATCAGGTCAAACTGAACGTCATCGGTAACAACATCGCGAATATCAACACCATCGGCTTCAAAGGCAGCCGCGTCAACTTCCAGGAAGCGTTGGTACAGACGCAGCGCGGCGCCTCACGTCCTTCGAACAGCCAGGGTGGTACCAACCCCATCCAGATGGGTCTTGGTATGCAGGTGGCCAGTATTGACAACCTGTTCCAGCAGGGTGGTGTGGAAACCACCGGCCAGATCACGGACCTGGCTATCCAGGGCGAAGGCTTCTTCATCCTGGGTGACAATTACGACAACAAGTTCTACACGCGTGCCGGTGCGTTCGGATTCGACGCCAACGCTAACCTGGTTGACCCGGGCACCGGCCTGTTCGTGCAGGGCAAGATGGCTGACGTGACGGGAGATATCCCGGCGTTGGCTACTACCGGTCGCATTACATTGCCGTTCGGGCAGCAGGATCCGGCGCAGTCGACCACCGAGGTGCACCTGGCCAACAACCTGGACGCCTCCGCTACGGACTCAGAGGCTCTTCTGTCTGATTCCGGTACCTCCGGGATCATCTCGGTTGAGGGTATCGCCGCCGACGGCGTGGGTGGTACGCACAAGATTCAGATCACCGGTGCCCAGCCCACGAAGTCCAATATCGAGTCCTCGTTTGGTGGTGCCGGTCTGAACGTCCTGGACCGTCTCGGCGCTGACCTTGGTGTCACCGACTTCACCGACATCACCTTCAGTATCGACAATGGTGATCGCACCGAGACAATTCAGGTTGATGCCGACACGACCGTTCAGGAATTCATGAACAAGATCAACAGTATCCTGGGAATGGAAGCTGAGCTGTTCGACAGCGGCGGTGGCGTAATGGAGATGCGCCTTTCCCGTACCAAAGCGGGTGACGGTTCCGATCTCAATTTCGAGGTCAACCCGACCGTAGCCGGTGATATCTGGGATACCATCTTTGGTGTTGCCGCTCCGGCTCCCATGCAGGTCAACAACGGTGTGGCCTCGACACTGCAGGTATTCGATGAGTTCACGCCCAACCATGGCCAGGGTGTGGCGGCTGGTCCGGTGAGCACGTATCTCGATTTGAAGTACGATGAGCAGTCCGGTCTGGCAACGGAGATCATTGGTCTTGGTGGCGGCGGTGTGACGGTCAAGTCCGGTATTGATGGGCTGACTCCAGCCGGCGCCGGTGACGAACTGATCATCACGACCGAAGACACCACGCACACCTCGTCGATCGATATCTACGATTCCCTCGGCGAGCGGCATACGCTGTCGATCGAGTTCAACAAGTCGATCGTCGATCAGCGCTGGGAATGGACAGTGCAGACCCTGGGCGATGAAATCATCACGGCCGGACAGAACGGCTATGTCGAGTTCGGCCCGCAGGGCGAATTGCTCGGATTCGGTTACTATGGCGGTGTGGAGCAGCTGGCGATCGATCCGAACAACGGCTCGGACAACATTTTCATCAACTTCGATCCTGGTACCATCTTCAGCTATGACGGCCTGACCGGTTTCTCCGGTGGCGGTCAGCACACCGCCTCTATCGTCTACCAGGACGGTTACGGGCTGGGTATGCTGGAGAAGATCGCGATCGACCAGGAGGGGAATATCTCCGGTATCTTCTCCAACGGTATCACCCGTCGACTGGCCCAGATCTCGCTGGCGGAGTTCTTCAACGACGCCGGTCTGACCAAGGCTGGCAAGTCGATGTACCAGGTTTCCGCCAACAGTGGTAACGCTGTCGAGGGCACGGCCGGGACGACGGTCGCCGGAACCGTGTTCTCCGGTGCGCTTGAGTCCAGTGCGGTTGATATCGCGCAGGAGTTCACGAGCATGATCGTTACCCAGCGCGGGTTCCAGGCGAATGCGCGAGTAATCACCACCAGTGACCAGATGCTTGATGAGCTGGTGAATATCAAGAGATAACAACGATGATTCCACTGATTCGCACACACAGGATTCTGCCGGGGATGGCGACGGTTTTCGAGACTCTGGTTGAGTTGTTGGTTCCGACAGCCACCGCGATAACGCAATGGGGCCGCGGCGTGGCCATGGCAGTCAGGGGTGTCCTTAAGGGGCGAATCAGGAATCTGGCAACCCGATATGCATCCGGACGCACGGTCCGGGTGCACGTCGGGCTCATAACAGGAGTGGACTAATGGCTGACGAAGAACAGACCATGGTTGACGGCGCCGAAGGCGGCGAGGATACACCAAAGAAGGGACCGAACAAGCTGATCCTGTTCGGTGGAATCGGTGTCGTCGCGATCGTTATCGGCATCGTTCTGGCCCTGTTCGTCATCGCACCGATGACCTCGGGTGGCGGCGATCAGGCTGATGCCGAGCCGGCTGCCGAGGAGAGTTCGCACGGCGGACATGGAGAGTCCGAGGAGGCGGACCATGGCGGTGGTCACGGTGGAAGCGACGACGGACATGGCGGGAGTGGTGGTGCCAAGGGGAATATCTATTCCATCGACAATATCATCATCAACCCGGCGGGTACCGGCGGTTCCCGGTTCTTGTCGACCTCGATCAGTTTCGAGCTTGGTTCGAGCAACCTGGCGAAGGACTTCGAGGCCAAGGACGTAGTGATTCGCGATGCCCTGATTACGATTCTGTCGTCGAAGACGGTTACCCAGTTGACCAACCCGAAGCAGCGCGAGATTACCCGTTATCAGATTCGCAAGCGGGTAGCGCAGTTGCTGGAGACCGAGGATATCGAGGGAGTGTATTACACCGACTTCGTGTTGCAATAGGACTGACAACAGCGAGGGAATGACGTGGCCAAGATTCTGTCACAGGACGAGATTGATGCACTATTGACGACAGTGTCATCGGGCGATCAACAAGACTCGGAGGAGAGTGTTGATGATGAGAAGCTCCGATCGATAGTCGCCTATGATTTCAAGCACCCCAACCGTGTCTCCAAGGACCAGATCCGGACGCTGGAGAACATGCATGACAACTTCGCCGGGCACTACGGTTCGACGTTGTCGGCGGTGCTGCGATCGATAGTCGATGTTGATCTGGTTTCGGTTGACCAGATCACGTACTCGGAGTTCATCATGTCACTGGTGACGCCATCGTGCACCTATACCCTCAAGGCGCCACCGCTGGATGGACTGTCACTGATCGACTTCAACCCGACGCTGACGTTTTCGCTGATCGACCGCATGTTTGGCGGCCACGGCAAGATTCTGGAGTCGGAGCGAGAGCTGACGGGGATCGAGCGTTCGACCCTGGGTCGTATGGTGAGCAAGCTGTACCGCGACCTGGAGAAGGCGTGGGAGCATATTGTAAACGTGGAGATCGAGCAGATCTCCTTCGATAATAACCCGCAGTTCATCCAGATCGTGCCACCCGGTGAGACGGTGGTCGTGGTGTCCTTCCAGGTGAAGATGTTCCAGGCGACCGGCCTTTTGACCATCTGCTACCCGTACGTAGCCCTGGAACCGGTGATCACGAAGCTCTCGGCGCAGAACTGGATTGACGCTACCAAGAAGAAGAGTGAGGGAAAGGACCGCTCGGTCAACGAGCGCAACCTGCAGCTGATTTCGGCCGATGTGTCCGCCGAGCTGTCTCGCGAGGCGATCAAGATGCGTGACTTCCTGTCTTTGCGCAAGGGCGATGTAATCCCGTGCGGAAAACGTATCAACGAGCCGATGGTAGTTTCGGTTAACGAGAAACGCAAGTATTTGGCCCACCCGGGTCTCTCCGGAAAACACCGGGCGGTGCAGATTATAGAAGAGTGTGATCAGAGAGCCAAGGAGAGCTAACGAATGAGCGACGAAGAGAAGATGGATCTTCCCGAGGACGAGCAGTCGTCTGAAGATCAGGCTGACCAGCCATTGGATGCGGCTGGTGGCGATGATCCCGGTGCTGCCGGAGGCGGCGAGGCGGACGTTCCCGACGACGCCGATTCCGAGGCACCACCCGACGAAGCCGGTGCTGCGGATGCCGGTGAAGCCCCTGAGGTCGCCGGAGACGAGCGGTCACAAGAGCAGATCGATGCCGACGAGGCTGCCCTGGCGGCGGCCGTAGCAGCCGAAGGCGAGAAAGGGGAGGATGACGACAAGGTCGTCAACGACGATGACGTGCCCGAAGAAGATGCCGAGGCAGCTATGCTGGCTATGCTGGATGACCTGCCACAGGACGAATCCGGGACACCACCGGATGATATAGATTTCGGCGGCACCGACGTTTCCGACGCCAAATTCCAGCAGTTGTCGCAACCGGCCGGTTCCGGTGAAACGCGCAGTATCGAGATGCTGCTCGATGTGAGCCTCCCGATCTCGATCGAACTGGGCCGTACGCGCATGGCAATTGCCGATATCCTGGCGCTGGGTCCCGGATCGGTGGTCGAGCTGAGCAAGCTGGCTGGTGAACCGGTGGACCTGATGGTCAACCAGAAGATCGTGGCCAAGGGCGAGGTGGTGGTGATCGATGAGAATTTCGGCGTACGTATCACGCAGTTGGTCACGCCGGAGGAAAGGCTGAAGATCCTTGGTGAAATGTAGCAGCCCCAAGCGCCGCGCGCTGGTCATGACGGTGGTGATCATTGTCGCCTCGTTGATCGGACTGGTTGCGATCGATATCGCCCCGGGAGCGCGTCAGGACACCGAAGTGGAGGCCTCGTTGCTGACACCCCAGGCGGGAGATGGCACGGTCGGGCCGGCCAAGAAGTTGACGCCCACCGAAGGACTGACCGGCAACGCGTGGCCATCGATCATCAAAATGATCAGCGCCCTGTGCCTGGTCGTGTTTGCCATTTACGGCACGATCTGGCTGCTGAAACGATTGACCACGAAGGGACGTCGGCGGTCCGGACAGGGACTGCTGGAAGTGGTTGAGACCGCTTACCTGGGACCGAAGAAGACGGTGTCGCTGGTGCGAGTGGCGGGGAAGTCGGTGTTGATTGGCTCCACCGACAACCAGATTTCGATGCTGACCGAACTGAGCGAGGACGAGACCGCGGCGGCCCTGAGCGAGCCGAGTGCCGAGCCGGCCGAGGATGCGTTCAAGGACTTGCTCGGCGTGGCCAGCAAGAAGGTGAAGAGTTTTGCGATGGGCAGACGACGGGCGGCCCTCGAAGGATAGACCTGTCATGGGAACGCCTCGGCCAGTTGTCGAGGCTAACGCGAACAACATGGGATGTTGTCGCAACAAGGTGAATATAGGATATGAAACGCCTGATCAGACTGATCGGTCTGACGGTCCTGTTGCTGACGCTGTGCAGCGCGGTGGCCGACGCCCAGACCATGCCGAAGATATCGGTTGAAGTTGGTGAAACCGAGGACGCCTCGGATCTCTCAACAACCCTGCAAATCATCATCCTGATGACGGTGCTGTCGCTGGCGCCGGCCATCCTGATCATGACCACGTCATTCATACGCATGGCGGTGGTGCTGTCGTTCCTCCGTCACGCTATGGGTACCCACCAGATGCCTCCGAACCAGTTGTTGGTGGCGCTGGCACTGATACTGACCTTCTTCGTGATGTCGCCGGTGTTCAACGAGGCATACAACGAAGGGGTTAAGCCGTATCTGGAGGAGCAGATCGAGGGAGACGAGGCGTACGAGAAGACCGTCAAACCGTTCCGCGAGTTCATGCTCTCGCAGACGCGCGAGAAAGACCTGGCGCTGTTTGTCGATATCGCCGGGATGGAGCAGCCGAACAATGCACAGGAGATTCCATTGCAGGTGCTGGTGCCGGGGTTCGTCATCAGTGAGCTTCGTGCCGCCTTCCAGATCGCTTTCGTGCTGTTCGTGCCGTTTCTGGTGATCGACATGGTGGTTGCCTCGGTGTTGATGTCGATGGGTATGATGATGTTGCCGCCGATCATTGTGTCGCTGCCATTCAAGATACTGTTGTTCGTGCTCGTCGACGGCTGGTACCTGGTGGTGAAATCGCTGGTAGAGTCATTTCAGGTGTAGCGTAAGGAGAGGATTATGACTGCGCAGATGGTGGTTACAATAGGGCGCGAAGCACTGATGACGACGCTGATGGTCGCCGGACCAATGTTGTTGTTCGCGCTGGTCGTGGGGCTGCTGATATCGATCTTCCAGGCCGTAACCCAGATCAACGAGATGACCCTGACGTTCGTGCCGAAGATCCTGGCGGTGGCACTGGCCCTGCTGATCTTCCTGCCCTGGATGATCAACCGCATGACCGATTTCACCAATCACCTGGTGGATATGATCCCGATGCTGGTCGGGTAGGAGTGTTTTGCGGGATTTCCCATTAATAGGGGCAATTGAACGAATTTCCACCATTGCCTGGTAAACTTTTCCGCAGCCGGAGGGCGGGTCGGGGGCCAATTATCTTACCGATTTCATAACGCATTACACCGCAGGAACTTACAGCGCATCAATATCCCGTTTCAATCTGGCACACAATTTGAAACAGTAATAAGTCGATTGACCCGAATTGTAAGGAATGGATGCCTTGTTCGAGTTTCTAAACTTCACCGCGGCCAAGCTGCAAACCCTGATGCTGATCATGATGCGCGGCTCGGGCCTTTTCATTCTGGCGCCGATAGTGGGCGCGCGCCAGGTGCCGGTGCTGATTCGGGTTGGTCTGTTGGTGTTGTTGTCGCTAACCCTGGTGCCCGTGGTGGCCGAGAGCACAGCGGTCGCCACCTCGCTGGCTGAGCTGGCGGTACTGGCGCTGAAAGAAATCCTGGTGGGAGTACTGATCGGGCTGTTCTTCATTTTCATTTTCTTCGCAGCCAAGATGGCCGGCGGTCTGGTGGGATACCAGATCGGCTTTGCTATCGCGGTCCAGCTCGACCCGACCTCAGGAGACCAGGTGTCGCTGATCGGCCGTTTCTGGGATTTGATGGCGTCACTGATCTTCATCGCAATCAGCGGACATCATTTGATCATCCATGCCTTTGCTGACAGTTACGCGGTCATACCTCCCGGCGCTGTTGCCTTGAGCGGCACGGTGGGAGAGATGGTCATGAGATACTCGGCCTATGTCTTCGTGCTGGCCCTGAAGATGGCCGCCCCGGTGCTGGTGACGCTGTTCCTGACAGATGTGTCGCTGGGCACGGTGGCGAAGACAATGCCGACCATGAATGTGTTCTTTGTCGGTTTCCCGATCAAGATCGGCGTGGGCATGCTGACGATTGCCCTGGCGCTGCCGCTGTTCTCGTACGTGCTGCAGCGCGCGATCGATTTTCTGGACGGGGAACTTCGAACCCTGATGATGGCCCTGGGCCAGGCCTGAGGAATTCGCTGTGGCTGATCGGGACTTTCAAGAGAGAACTGAGAAGGCAACTCCCCGGCAACGGGAGAGAGCGCGCGACGAAGGCAAGGTAGCCAAGTCGCAGGAGCTCAACGCCGCCGCCATTATCACGCTGGGTTTTCTGACCCTGTACATGGTGGGACCCAACCTGGCCAACCAGGTCTGGGGGTTCATGAGCTACACCTTCTCCAATGCACCGTCGATCGTAGCCCAGGATCCGACGTTCGTGACGCTGTTCCAGGGCAGCATGTACAAGTTCTTCATGATGCTGCTGCCGATGTTCGCGGTGCTGCTGGTGGTTGCGTTCGGTATCAACGTGGCCCAGATCGGGTTCAAGATCAGCTCCAAGGCGATGGAGCCCAAGTTCGATAAGTTGGATATCATCAAAGGTGCCAAGCGCCTGTTTTCGCTGCGCTCGCTGGTGCAGCTTCTGCGCGACACGCTCAAGCTGATCATCATTGCGGTCGTGGCCTACTTTTCGGTCAAGAGCGAGTTCGCCGGGTTTTTCCTGCTGGCCGATATGAACACCAACCAGATCGCGGGAACGATGGGGACGCTGGCGGTAACGCTGGCTTTGAAGATCGGTGGCGCGTATCTGGCGATCGCCTTCTTGGACTACATGTACCAGCGCTACGATTTCGAGAAGTCCATCCGCATGTCCAAGCAGGAAGTCAAAGAGGAGCACAAGGACACCGAGGGTAACCCGCAGATGAAAGGCCGTCTTCGCCAGGTGGCCCGCGAGATGTCGCAGGGTCGACAGATGAAGGCGGTCCCGGATGCGGATGTAGTGATCAAGAACCCGACTCACCTGGCGGTGGCGCTCAAGTATGACGCGACTGAAGGTATGGCGCCGATGGTGGTAGCCAAGGGTGAGCGCCTCATAGCGCAGCGCATAATCAAGATCGCCGAAGCGAACGATGTACCGGTGATTGAGGATAAGCCGTTGGCCCGCGCCCTGTTCAAGATGTGCGAGGTGGGGCAGATGGTGCCGGCGAACCTGTATCGCGCGGTGGCCGAGGTCCTGGCGTATGTCTACAAGCTCAAAGGAAAGGTGATCAAGTAACATGGCCGGTCAGAAGCAAAAGAGTGTTCTGGAACTGGTCATGGCCCGGGCCGACATCCTGCTGGCACTGGCAGTGGTGGCGGTTATCGGTGTACTGGTCATTCCTATCCCGACCTCGCTGCTGGACTTCGCGCTGGCGTTCAATATCACCTTCTCACTGGTGGTGTTGCTGACCACGCTGTATGTTCGCCAGCCGCTGGATCTGTCGGTCTTCCCGGGGATGCTGCTGATCCTGACACTGATGCGCCTGGCGTTGAACGTCGCCTCCACGCGCATGATCCTCCACCAGGCATATGCCGGTGAAGTGATCAACTCCTTCGGCAACTTCGTGGTGCAGGGCAATTACGTAGTCGGCTTCATCGTGTTCGTCATCCTGGTCATTATCCAGTTCGTGGTGATCACGAAGGGTGCCGGCCGTATCTCCGAAGTGGCTGCCCGCTTCACGTTGGATGCCATGCCCGGCAAACAGATGGCGATCGATGCTGATCTGAACGCGGGAATCATCTCCGAGAATGAAGCGCGCAACCGCCGGCAAACGATCGCCCGCGAGGCGGACTTCTACGGCGCAATGGATGGTGCCTCGAAGTTCGTGCGCGGTGATGCTATTGCCGGTATCCTGATCACACTGATCAACGTGATCGGCGGCCTGGTCATTGGTATCGCCATCAAAGATATGAGCCTGAGCGAGGCACTGCGGACGTACTCGCTGCTGTCGATCGGTGACGGTCTGGTCACGCAGATTCCGGCCCTGCTGGTCTCGACGGCCTCGGGTATTATCGTGACGCGGGCCGCCTCGGAGGCAGACCTGGGTTCCGATTTGACCCGCCAGTTGACCCGTCAGCCGCGGGCTATTCTGGTGGCGGCGATGGTGCTGTTCTTGTTCGGGTTCTTGCCGGGCATGCCGACGACGACATTCCTGTTTCTCGGTATTGCTATCGGTGGTGTGGCGCTGATGGCCCGGGAGGCGACCAAGCGCAAGATCCAGGCCGAAGAGCAGCAGCGCAAGCAACAGCAACAGAAGGCCGCCGAACCGGAGGAACGTCCTGAAGATCTGCTCAAGGTGGATACGGTCAGCCTGGAGATCGGCTACGGTTTGATACCGCTGGTCGATGTCAAGCAGGGCGGTGATGTACTCAACCGGATTACGCTGATTCGCAAGCAACTGGCCACTGAACTGGGCATCATGATGCCGCCGGTTCGTATCCGCGACAATGTTCAACTCAAGCCGAACGAGTACGCGGTCAAGGTCAAAGGCGTGAAGGTGTCCGGGTTCGAGCTGATGCTGGATCACGTGCTGGCCATCAATCCGGGGTTCGTGGAAGAGCGGCTTGACGGCTTCGAAACCACCGATCCGGCGTTCGGTCTGAAGGCGACCTGGATCATTCCGAATATCAAGGAGATAGCCGAAGCAAAAGGCTTCACGGTGGTGGAACCGGCGGCGGTGCTGGCTACTCACCTGACTGAGGTGATCCGCAACTCCGCTCCGGAGATCCTGTCACGCCAGGATGTCCAGAATCTACTGAATAACCTGAAAGAAGATTACCCGGCGCTGGTCGACCAACTGGTGCCGGAGACGGTGCCGCTGGGCACGCTGCAGAAAGTGATGCAGTCGCTGCTCTCCGAGCGGGTACCGGTACGTGACCTGGGGACGATCCTGGAGACGGTGGCGGACTATATCGATGCCACCAAGGAGACAGATGTCCTGGCCGAGTACGCCCGTATGGCGCTGAAGCGTCAGATCACGGACATGTACAAAGATGCCGAGGGAAAGATAAGTGTATTCACAATAGATCCCAATGTTGAGCAGGCACTTTCCGAAGCTGTCCAGAATACCAAACAGGGGCTGATGCTGGTGGTTGATCCGGCTATGGCCGAACGCTTGCTGGAAGTGATCGGAAAGCAGGCCGAGCTGCAACAGAACCAGGGCTTGCCTCCGGTCTGTCTGTGCTCGCCGAACATTCGGCTGGCGCTGCGGCGCCTGGTCGAGGCCCGGTATGCCGATCTGTCGGTGATCTCCTACAACGAGATCATGCCGGATGCAGAAGTTGTCTCAACGGGTATGGTGAGGTTAAACCATGATAGTTAAGTCATTTCGCGCCAGTTCCGCTGTGCGGGCCCTGAAGAAGGTGCGCGAAGAAATGGGGCAGGAAGCCATTGTCCTTAAGACGCGCCAGATCCGCCTGAAGACGGGCGGTACGGCGGTCGAGATCACGGCTTGTATCGAGAAGCCGACGGTCGGGGTAGCCTCGCAGGTGCTGGCCGGCACGCGCTCGGCCGGCATGTCGACCGAGGAAGCGGTAGCGGTTGCAACCGAGAAGGTGCAGGCGCCGCCGACACGCAATCGGGTGCAGGAGTATGTACCCGAGCGGGTGGTGACCGACCGTGAGGAAGCGGCCCGGCTGCTGGGCGACGATCTGGTGGACCAGGATGAGCCGACACAGAAGCAGGAAGCTCCCGCGGCTGTGAAGCAGAAGGCGGCGCCGTCGGCACCGAAGCAGGCTGAGTCGGTTGCGGCTCAAGCGACCAAGGCGTCGGACCGGGCGAGCAAAGTCAAGCAGGCCGCGGCCAAGGTGGCCTCGGCGCTGAAGACGAAACAGCCGGCCGAACAGTCGCAGCCGCAGGCCAAGCAGGCCCCGGCGAAAGCGGAGGAGAAGACCTCCGAGCCGAAGGCGACTCAAGAACAGCAGACGGCTGTGGCCGAGCAACCCAAGCCCGACGTGGCTCAACCGAAAGCAGAGAAGCAGCCTGCCACACCGACGAACGAAATGGCGACGGAGGCGGAGAAGGGGACTGCTGAGGCACCAGAGGAAGCCAAGACGAAGCCGACTGAGCCGCGGAAGGATGTGGACCAGGTGGATCATCACACGATCGCCTCGGCTATCTCGGCCACGTTGATGGAAAGCATGACTGAGCGGATCGCGGGTCTGGAAAAGCGACTGGAATCGCTCCAGAAGACCTCGGCTCCGGCAGTCAAGCCGCGTACCGGTCGTCTCGCTGAGATCGATGAGGTTGCCGACCGGCTGTTGACCGCCGATGTGCCCGCGGAGTTTGTCGGGTCGTTTACTCGTGAACTGACCTCGGCCACCGAAGAGGACGACGCCGATGTCCAGACTATAGCCCAGAGGAAGCTGACGGCGCGGGTGGCTGAAATGATGGTACCGCATTTTGATTTCGTGGCAGGAGACAGACTGGTGTTTGTCGGCCCGGCAGGCGCGGGAAAGTCCTCGGTGATGGGCAAGCTGGCGTTCCGCCTGGCGATCAAGGAGAAGATGAAGGTGAAGCTGTCGACGCTGGATTGCCAGAAAATGGCGGCCCACGAAGAGATCGCCAGCTACGCCGATGTACTGGGCGTGCCGCTGGAAGATGCGCCCTCGACGAGTAACGGAAACGGTCACCACCGCAGCGGCTGGATGGACCCCGATTCGACAGATGCCGGCGACGAGGCGAAAGGCGACACGAGTAACACCGAGCCGGTGTGGTTTATTGATGCGCCGGCATTGCCGAGCGATGACGAGGCCTTCAAGGAACTGTGCAAGCGAGTCAAGGCGGTGGATCCGACCAACTGCTTCGCGGTATTCTCCTCGCTGATGCGCTCGGCGGATATTGTGGCGATGTCCGAGAAGCTGAAACAGCTGTCGCCCTCGCACACCATTCTGACCATGCTCGATTTGACGAGCTGCCGCGGCGGTGTGATTGCTGCTGCCCGGGCGCTGGAGACGAAAGTGGCGTTTGTGTGCAATGCACCGGCGGGTAAGGGACACGTGCTCACGCCCGATCCGGCGGCGGTGACGCGGATGCTGTTGAATACGGGGGTGGATCTTGGCTAAGCTGACGCTTCGACGTGCCGGCGAGGCCGCGGTGGATGCTTCGCGACCGCGGCTGGTCGGGATCATGTCCGGCAAGGGCGGTGTGGGTAAGTCGGTGATGGCATACAACCTGGCTTGTGTCCTGGCAGACCGACGCTACCGCGTGCTCCTGGTTGATTGCGACTTTGGCAGCGGCAATCTGCACATCCTGGCAAACCGTCATTGCTACTACGGTATCCAGGAGTTCGCCGAGAACAAGCTGTCGCTCCGCGAAGCTGTGACCGGGCTGACTGACAACCTGGATTTGCTGGCGGCGATTCCCTCGCGGGTGAGTCTGTTCACCTACGATATCCGCGGATGCGTGGATATGGTGCATCGCCTGCGCGAGCAGGGGCAGCACTATGACCTGATTCTGCTGGACCACGGATCGGGACGCTCCGACGCGGCCACGGCGATGGCGCACGCCTCGGATACGACCGTGCTCGTCGTGGTACCTGAGCTGCTTTCGATTTCGGATGCTTACGGGCTGTACCGGTATCTGCACGATACGGATGACAAGATTGACTGTCGGCTGCTTCTGAATCGGCTGAAATCGCGCGATGAGGGGCAGTATGTCTTTGAGAAATTCCGGGCCATGTCGGACCGGTTCGTGGGCTCTTCGCCCCGTTCGCTGGGGTATGTCCGCGAGGACGAGGTGGTCAGCCACAGTGTTGCGACGCAGCGACCGCTCCACGAAATCAACGACAAATCGCCTGTGCTGCAGGCACTTAAGATAGCCAGTTCGGGTCTGACGACCGGTCTGGCGCCATCGGGTGACCGCCTGATGGTCGGTAACAGAGAGGTTAATAGAACCCCGGCCGCGGCCGATATAAGGGAATAATATACAAATGGTTAGGACGATCAAAATCGAGCCGAGGAAGCGCCGGACCACGGACGCTTCCACCGAAAGCACTGATAAGACGACCGCCGTTCGGACCCGTCGGACGAGAAAGCGCACGGTCTCTCAGGCCGATTGGAATCGTTACCAGCGCAACCCGAATCCGGAGTTGAGGCAGAAGCTTCTCAAACAGTATCTGCCGCTGGTGCGAAATGTCGCCTCGCGAATGGCCATGGGTTTTCCCCGTTCGGTCGAGTTGTCGGACCTGATCAACACGGGCGTCATCGGACTGACCGAAGCCTTCGCGAATTTCGATCCCGAGCGCGGGGTCAAATTCGAGACGTATGCGGTGCCGCGGATTCGTGGGGCCATCCTGGACGAGTTGCGGGCGCTGGACTGGGTACCGCGTTCGACCCGTGCCAAGTCGCGCGAGATCGAGCGAGCCTTTTCCTCGCTGGAACACGAGCTGGGGCGACCGCCGGAGAACAGAGAGTTGGCGAAGAAGTTAAACATCAGCGTCGACGAACTTCACTGTGCGCTGGACGATGTCACCGGGACGAACATCCTTTCGCTGGATGAGGTGATTTACCGTGAGGATGACAATCGTCAGGTGCCACGGATTGAGACTGTCATAGATAGAACGACCTCCAGCGTGCTGGGGGATATTGAGAAGGGTGAACTTCGCTCATTTCTGGTAGTAGCGATGGACCGGCTGACCGATCAGGAGAAGCTGGTGATTGCGCTGTACTACTACGAAGAGTTGACGCTCAAGGAGATCGGCGAGGTGATGTCGATTTCCGAGTCACGCGTTTCCCAGATCCATACCCGGGCGGTTGTGAAACTGCGCGGCATGGTGAAGGAGAAGTTTGCCTTAACCGGTTAAGCAATGCGTGAAAGGGTGTGTTATGGCCGATGGCATTCGCAATGTGGACGGCATCCGAACACCCGACAACTTGAAATCGGTGGTCCGCTCCAAGGAAGACAAAGAGGAAAAGGACTTCCAGGAATACCTGAAGAACTCCGGGAAGGAGCAGCAGGAAGACCAGGACCGGGAGCAACAGACGGCCGAGGACAAACTGATTCTGAGCGACCATGAAGGTTCGGAGACGCAGGCAGAGGATGATGATCAGCAGGATGAAGAATCACTGACTGGCGATGATCAGCAGACCGCGGACAGCAAGGTTCGGGCTGATGATGACGACAATGAAGACGAGGACATTAAGGGAATCGATGTAGTTGTCTGAGGACGACGAGGGAGAAAAATGGAGTTTTCACCTGAGATGATGACGGACATAGCGCTGAACGCCGTTGGCTATCTGGCGGCAGGTGCGCTTTCGGTAGTGATCTACGTGCTCTTCACGGGGCGGGGCCATCGTCGTGATGGCCAGGTCGAGGTGCCTGCTCCCGCTTGCGAGAGTGACGCGTCGCATTCGAACCGATCCGGTGGCGGAGGCCGTTCGGTCGAGTTCGTGCGTTTGAGCCAGCAGCGACGCGAGGAGACGACACCGGCGTTTGCAGAACGTCGCCGCAACCGTGTGGAAGTGATCTCGCGGGCACGCCAGATGTTGGACGATGGCATGCCGGCCTCGAAGATCAAGCAGTCGCTGCCGATATCCGACGCGGAGCTGGCTCTGCTTACTTACGAAAATGAGTGACTGAGACTGGAGTGTAAACATGCCCGATGACAGCCCCTTCTTTCTGACCAAGATTGAATGCCCGGTCTGCAAGACGATTAACGAGTTTGAGACCGTCAAGGTAGGCAGTTACCTGGAGGACGGCCGCGATACGGATTTCTGCCCGATGAACATCCAGTGGCGCTTCCCCCGGTACCAGTCCTATAATCCGCTGGCATTCTTCACGGTGACATGTTCGAACTGTTACTATACGCGTGAGTTCAACAACGCCTTCCGTGACTGGCAGAAGGATCAGAACTTCCGCACGTATCGGCTCAAGACCATCAAGGAACGACATCTCGAGGAGCTGGCGGCGCCGGAATCCATCATCAAGGAGCTGGCGAAGCACATGGACCTGACCAGGTTCCCCAACGAGACAGCCATAATCAAGTTGCACCTGGCGGTGTTTGACGAGTTGCTGAACGACCGGTTCAAGTCGCTCGATCTGGGTCGGTTCTATCTTCGGATCGGCTGGGTGTTCCGTGACATGGAGTCGGGAGAGAACCCTTCCAACCAGACGCTGAAGGCGATTCTGTCCGAGATCGATTCCAAGTACCGGTTGGTGAGCGAGGCGTTCGCGGATACGAAGGAGCGGATCAACGTGCTGGCGACGCATATTGATGCGCATTTCTCCACGGAGGAGCTTTCGGCCGAGCTGAAGTCGCGGATGCTGCCGTATCGTGACAAGTTCAACCAGGAGCTGGACGGGCTCGCAGACCAGGTGGGCCAGGCGGAGGACCGGTACAAGGCGTTCAACGATATGCTGACCGAGTATAAATCGCTGACACTGGGTACCGATGATGCGACGGGGCAGGAGACGTTTGGCAGCTACCCGTCCTTTGCGGAATTCCTGTTGCAGGCCAAGAAGCGCTGGGATGCGATCGTGACTTGCGAGCGGGAGGCGCTGGAGAAGGCGGTGCATTACTACAAGAAGGCCTTCACCGAAGGATCGGGCATCAGTCAGGGTAATCAGCAAATTCAGGTATCGTACTTAATTGCCGAGCTCTCACGACGTATCGGTGACTACGACGGGGCACGAGAATACTTCAACAGTACGATAAAGAACGGGC
>WJKG01000006.1 GCA_014729205.1 candidate division GN15 bacterium
GTACATGGCTTGGTAGGTCACGCGGGCCTTGGGCTGACTGCCCGAGGGAGTGGTCAGTTCGCCGGTTCCCGTGGCGTCGTGGAAGCGCTGACGGGTGGTGGTTTGCAAGACGTTGCCGGCATCGTCGTAGACCGTTTCTGTCTGTTCGACAATTGTGTCATCGGTCACGCTGGACGCATCGGCGTAGGCGGTTTCGTCCGTGTCGTAGCCGACGTATTGCTTGACGGCCCGGCCGAGCGAATCGTAAACGGTCTTGGTGAAGGCCTGGCTGGCGGGCGAATCCTGGAAAATTCCGATTGGCAATTCCACGAGAATCTGCTAAACAGGCACTGACTCTCGCTTCTGGGAGATAGCCTCTTGTTACGCAAGCATCCGAGAATGTTGCACAGACTCTGGAACCCACAGTACGGCTTGCGCAGCATGCTACTTCTAGTGCTGGTTACCGCATTGGCCTGCAGCTATCTCGCCTGCCATATCCAGCAACACAGACGCGAGGAAGCTGCAATACGCGAGCTCCGCGCGCTGGGGGCGAACGTAACCGTTCAGCCTGTTGAAGACTGGATCTGCAACTGTGTGGTCTGGCGATCGGTGCCATACGACACGCTTACAAGCATCGACCTTCCCGGGGCACACCTTCCAGCAGCAGTCAGTTCTCTGCGGGAATGTAGACAGCTGCAATCGTTCATTTGCCGTGGCGCGACGCTGGATCAGTCGACAATGCGGGTAGTGGCTGATTTCCCTCTCCTTGAGAAACTGGACTTGGCAGAGTCTACCTTTGTGGAAGATGCCGACAACTATATCGGTGAGTGCGAACGCTTGGCGCACCTTAATCTCTCAGCATCCAACATCACAGATCGAACATCTGTCCGGATCGCACGGCTCCGGAAGCTCAAATCGCTGACCCTGGACGATACATCGATAACAGATCACGGGGTTGCATATCTCGCGGCCTTACCAGACCTCGTCGCACTTGGAATATCGGCAACGGAAATTCGCGGCGATGGGCTCAGGTGGCTTGCAGAGAATGATAACCTCGCCTGCCTAAACTGTGATGCGAGCCCAGTCGACGACCGAATCGCACTGTATCTTGAGTCAGCATCGGCCATTATGAAGCTCGGACTAAGCGATACGCACATCTCCACTGGGACACTCAAGTCGATCGCCGCTCTCCCCAAACTCAGCTTCCTGCGTCTACAAGGCGTACAGCTAAGCGATCGAGCGTTGACAGCACTTTCGAGCATGCATAACCTCTCGGCGCTCGATCTACGCCGGTGTGGTCTTGAGGACGCCGATATTCCCGAGCTACTGGAGGTACCCGCTTTTCGGCACATATTCATATCAGAGAACGGCTTCACCAGCGAGGGGATGGCTGTGCTGTCGGAGCATGTCCGTTTTCGTGAGCCTCACTGCGATATTAGTTCGCTACTCAGCGAGGCGTCCCACGACGCGAGCCTCGCTGAGTAGCTGTGCGAGATCAGATGTGCCCGCCCTACGAGTTGGGATCTCCAGGCTGCTCCGGAACCGGTGCAGGGCTCGGCCAATACGGTTGGCTACCGTTGTAGTAGCTCGTAGGATCGTCAATGAGCGCTGCTGCGTCCTCCAGCAACTGGGCTACTTTGTTGTCGTACTCCTGATCTTCCCTGCACCCATAAAATAGCATGTTGGAATCCTGTCCTCCAAGGTAGCCGATAGCCGTCATGAGGCACTCGGCGTTTCCTTGGGCAAGAAATGACCTCGCCATGTTGATTGCACAGAGGGCTCCGATCTTGTTGCCGTAACACTCAGCCTTCTTCCGCAACTCGGGAGGCCCCATTCCAATCACATCGCAAGACCCTCTCTCGTGTTCTGTCTTGCAGGCATTCGGACAGAATTCCGTGTATTGCAGAATATGGTGCTCCTCGTGCATTGCTGTGCAGGCATGCAATCCACACTTGATATTCTGAGCGAACTTCGCCTTCATCGCAGGATTTGATACTGCCTCGGGGCCGACGTAATATCCCTTGAACTTTCCATCGACACACTTAACGAACCCTCCTACGACGCCGGAGCTGACCAGTTTGTCAAATGCGTCTTTAGGCTTCTTGCTGCGAAAACACGTCAATCCCTTCAAGTCCTCCTTTTCTCCGGGAAGCCACTTGAACCACCAAGGCCCTTCTGGTCCTATCGGCGGAAACTGTTCCTTCGGCTTTGCGGTTTGTTTCCCAGAGGCATCAACAAACACCAGTGGTCGACAATGAACATAGAGTGCCAAGTGGAGGGCTCCAGCACGGTAGCCTATCGGATCCCGCTGCATCCAGCAGCCAAGCGCGGGGTGCTGCAGACGGTTGCGCACGTGGAAGAAGCTGGACTCGCCATCGTAACGATATCCCGCATACAACACTTCCGCACCATAACTACTCGACGCTCTTGTCGTGAACGTCGGTGTCAGGAATCGTGGCGTACCGTATGCCGTGTACCCATAACGTTCCTGCATGCTTCCGCTGGAATCTGCCACAGCCGTCACATTCCAGTTGACATCCTGAAGAGCGTAGAGCCGCTCATTCAGGCTGCCATTGGAATCAGTGTCGCGGTCACGAAGGACAAGATTGTCGATGTACCGAAGTCCCCAAATGAACTGGCGATCCGGTTCCGCGGAGATCACACCGGACGATTCGATACGCTCCTCGATCACCTGCCACCTCTCCGGATCGGTGTAGTAGAAGTGACGAGTTGTGTCGAGACTGCCACCCGAGTACGTCTTCTTGACGATACGACGCTTCGCCGCATCATAGACGTACTCAGATACCGTGTTCTCACTGTCTTCCAGCTTGACGAGGCGGTTCCAGGCGTCGTAGGTCGCCGCGAAGCTGGTCGTCGGATCGGCTGGCTTCGGAATCGTGGTCATGTTGCCGGCGCGGTTGTAGGCCGGTGTGGCCCAGGCGGGACCCGCCGTCTCGCTGATGTCCGTGATCTCGTTGACCTCGTTCGACGTGCGCGATTGCTCGAGGTCCCAGGTCGAATCGCCGTCGTCGTCTTCCTTGAAGCCGGACCAGTTGCCGGTGGGGTCGAGGCTCCACTGCTGAGCGAACTTGAGCGTGGAGATGGCATCCTTGTTGGCGTTGATCGTGCCCCGATCGAAATCGGTGAGGCGATTGATTCCATCATAGCCGTAGACTTCGTCGTGGTGCGAATTCGGATCGCACGTTTGCTCGCGGTAGGTCCGATTTCCCGCGCGATCGTAGCCGTACTTGA
>WJKG01000069.1 GCA_014729205.1 candidate division GN15 bacterium
GAACACGACAGCAAACAGTAACAGCAATCCTGTCGGCCAGAGGAAACGGTTGCTTTTGAAATACGAAAGCTGCATTAATCTAATCGCAAGTCACAGTCGCCAAATGAGAATGCATGATCGAGTCTAATATGTCACGTCGCACAATTCCAGCCCTTTTTGTATTGCTGGCAATCTACTACGCCCTGCCTCTCCTGCTGAAAATCGACTGGTGGGGCGTGCGCGACTGGGACCTGTTCACCACTATCGCCGCCGTTCCCACCGGCACTGTCCTCAACTACGGCCAGTTTCCCTTCTGGAATCCATATCTCGGCGGAGGCAACATCCTGTTCCACCACCCCGAAGTAACCGTCCTTTCGCCGTTCTTCCTTTTCTATCTGCTCTTCGGACCACTGGTCGGACTCAAACTGCAGGTCCTTCTCTGCTATGCTATCGGCTTCGGCGGAAGCTACCTTCTGGCCCGCTCCTTCGGCCTGTCCCGCATCGCCGGTGTGCTCTTCTCTGTAGCCTATTTCGGCTCCGTCCACTTCGCCCTGCACATCGCCGAGGGTCACATGCCCTTCACTCACTACTGCTTTCTGCCCTGGTTTGTCGCCTTCGTGGTAATGGCGCGCGAGCAGCGCCATCACATCATCTGGGCAGCAGCAGCACTCGCTCTCATGGTGCTCGGCAACGGCGGTGCCGTACCTCTGCTCTATACATTGTTCTTCGGCGGCATGCTCTGCCTGCTTCTGAGTATCCAGCATCGCACCGTCAACTATCTGTTGTACCTCGCAGCCGCCACCCTTGGCGGACTCGGACTGGCCGCCGTCAAGTTCCTCCCGGGTGTCGTCTATCTGATCGAGAACACGTGGGAAGGCAACCCCAATGAGTCCATCCCGCTGTCCGCCCTGGACAACATCTTTTTTGGCTTTGAGCATTCCTTATTCGTCAAACACTTCGAACAACAAACCTGGGCCTGGCACGAGTACGGTGCCTACATCTCCCCATTTCTGGTACTCCTTGCCCTCACCACGCTCATCTGGCGTTTTCGCAGTCACTGGCCGTGGCTCGTGATTGCCGCTTTCTTCTTCCTTTTTGGGCTCGGCGATCACGGATCCGCCTCACCCTGGGCTATCCTCACCAGTCTGCCGGGCTTCTCGTCACTGCGCGGAACCGGGCGTGCCTTCCACTTTGTCATTCTCTCATTCGCCATGCTCGGAGCGATCGGCTACGATCTGCTCTCTGCCCGTCTGGCCGCTTCTCGTGCTAAACTATCCGCATACATCGTCAACTTCGCCGTTTTGGTGATTGTAGTGACCAATATCGTCTTCGCCTGGGGAATCATATCCGAGGCCAACCACCACCCCCCGCCGCAGATCCATCGCTCAGAGCAGTTCCGCCAGACTATCGATCCCCAAGGGGGTGCCCTGCGAAGCTACCTCGCCAACCGTGGCGCCTTGCGCTCCCCATGGCTCTCGGCCTATCACCCCAGCCGCGGCTTGGTGACCGATAACGGTCAGGTACTGCAACACTATGCGGTTGAAGGCCAGGTCGATGTGCGCGACCGCACCGTCACTCCCAATGTCATCACTTACAATTTGACCGGAGTACACCCCGGTCGTCTGGTCATTGGCATGGGCTACGACAAGGGTTGGTCCGCCGATGACGGCCGTCCTCTGACTCCCGTCAACGGCCTGATTTCGTTTGCATTCGACCGCGGCCCGGAAACCCTCGTCCTGCGTTACCGTACCCCTCACCTCTGGCTCGGCCTGGCGGTCTCGATACTTACCCTGATCGCGCTCATTCTGTTCTGGCGACAGGCTTCGGTGCACAAGCGTAGCAGTTGACTTTGAACTCACCATTAGGTATTCTGCCCCATTGAATCGTAACAACATAGCGGATTACCATCATCGCTAACCGGAGGTGTTGTTGACTCGCATTGGATGCGCCATAATCGCCCTGATACTGTGCCTGGCAGCGGCTTCACCCGCAACGGGGCAGGGGGCACCTGAAGATAGTCTGGGGGCTATGCTCTCCCTGCTGTATTCCGATTTCGACCAACCCGTCGATCCCGATCGCTACCTGATACGTCCGGGTGATCAACTCCGAATCATCTTCGTCGGTGCTCAGGTCCGTACTATGACGCTCCCCGTGGACCCTGAAGGGCGCGTCATCGATGGTACCCTCGGCGTCTTCAACCTCACCGATCTCACCCTGACCCAAGCCCGCAATCGCCTGCTGCCGGAGCTGGCACGCCTGTACAAGGCCGATGAGATCACTATCTCTATCATGGAACCGCGGCCAGTCTCGGTCGTCATCAGCGGCGCTGTCGCTAAACCGGGCGCCTATGTCGGCTACACATCACAACGTGTATCTGACATTATTGGCCTGGCCGGTGGCATTCTTGACAATGGCTCCCGTCGATGGATCCTCTTTTCCGGTGGCCCCGAACCTATTCAGGTCGACCTCGACCGCGCTTTCTACCTCGGCGATCAAACCGCCAACCCCCGTCTGTACGCCGGCACGCATGTCTTCGTCCCGGGTAAATCCACGAATCTCGTGCAGGTGGTAGGCGAGGTCAACCATCCCCGAGACATCGAACTGGTCGAAGGCGATGACCTCGAAGATATCCTCCTTCTGGCCGGTGGTGTCCGCTTCGGTGCCGACCGTGAGGATATCCAGATCATCAATCCAGGCGGCGAAATCGCACCCAATTCGCAGGCCATCAAACCCGGCGCCATGATATGGGTACCCTCGCTCGAGATATCCGAGGAACGCCGATGGATTACTATCTTCGGCGCTGTCCAGCGTCCCGGATCCTACAAGGCAACCGACAACATGACCATCGCCGATGCCGTCGAACTGGCCGGCGGCTATACCGAATTCGCCAATAGCGCCTCAATCACGGTCTTTCGCAAAGCGCGTTTCGATGAATTCGGCCGCGCCAGCGACCTTCGCTACCCGATTTCGAGACGTGTCAACGACAAGACCGACGATGACCCCATCATCCTCGAACCCGCCGATAGCCTCTATGTCCCCCTGCGACTCGGCTACGTGCGAGTATCCGGCGAGGTGTTCAATCCTGGCCTGTTTCCCTACCGCGACAATCAGGACGCCGAGTACTACATTAAGGCCGCTGGCGGCTTCTCACCGCGTGCCGATGAAGAACGCATCGGCATCTACAACCGCGTCTCACGTGTCACCGTCCCTGCCTCGGTCGAAACCAGGGTCAATGACGGCGATGAGATAATCGTCTCGGTCCGGGAGGAGTTGAAATGACCGCCCACGATTCATCCTCCGGTAACTTCTGGCTCTTCCTGGAAGTCCTGGCGCGACGCCGCGGACTCATCCTCGGGCTCGTAGTAGCTGTCACTCTGATTGCCGCCATCGTCTCGTTCGTATTGCCCAGGTGGTACGAAGCCAAAGCGCTGCTGCTGCCCCCGAAAGATATGAGCCTGCCAATGGGTAATGTTGGCAGCCTCTCGGAGATTGTCTCGGTCACCGAA
>WJKG01000070.1 GCA_014729205.1 candidate division GN15 bacterium
GCAAACCATACCCTGCCCAGACTCTCTTGAGCAAGATCAAGGACATCCTATGATAGCCACGCGAAGAGGAAAGAAAATGGCGGAGGAGGTAGGATTCGAACCCACGGTACCTTGCGGTACAACGGTTTTCAAGACCGCCGCTTTCGACCACTCAGCCACTCCTCCGGCCGTCACGCCTATTATACATATCGCCCAACCGCCCTTGTCAAGCCATAAGCCCGTACCCCGAAAACTACTGAAGATGGCAATCGTGCTATCCGGTCAGCAAATCGGACCCCATTGACCAGATCAGTCACAGATGCCGGACAATCATACCCTCCGATACGGCCAACCGTCTTGACACGCCAGCAGTTTAGCACAATATTGGCGCAAAACTAAAGACGAGGGCCTGTATGGACAATTCTCTGCGCTTCAATGTTACCGACGAACGACCACGCTACTGCGGCAAACACGACACCTACCCCTTCAATGAGAACCGCATCTGGGAGTTCAATCACCGTCACGACGCCATCCTGGAACGATACCATTTGAGTTTGAAATCGGCCGAGGCGGTCTGCCTTTCCGACAAGCTCAACAGCCGTTCCAATTTGGGCGCCCTGCGCAACCGGAAACTCCGCGAGTCAGCCGTCCTGGCGGCCGGTCTGGCCGCAATAGCGGTGGGGCTGCACGGCCGCGGCAGCGCCGCCAAGCTGCCCAAGGAAGAACGCACCAAGCAGATGATGAACTTGCTCAAGCGCGACAACGACCGCACGGCCGCCCTGGCCATGGCCGAAGTACTGCAAACGACCTCGATGACACTTCCGGTCGGTGAAGAAGTCGTAATCGAATCTACCATTACCGAGGGTGTCCGGGTCAAACCGGGCAAGGAACTCGGCGGCAATCCCACGATTGCGGTTGGTGCCCTGTTCGGTAAAGAGGAACATCGACATATCTACGGCCTGCCGATGAAGCACAATGTCAGCCTTCTTTCCATGGGCAATGACGTTATCGACGGTACCACAAAGTCGGTCAAGGGTGAGCACTCTTCGCTAACAGCCCTCTTTCTGACTGAATCCAACGTAAAGCGCCACCTGCCCGATGTGTACATTCAGCGCTGGATGTCCGGCTCGTACTTCGACCTGTTCAATCCCCGGTCGGTGCCGCTGGAGGAGCAAGCTGAAATTATCGCAAAGTCTTACAACGATGGTACCAAACTGGAAAACCTCAGTGCCTTCTTTTTGGATCGCAACCGTCACCACTACGCTATGGATAAGCTCAACAAGGCCGGTGTAGCGACGCCGTGGGACAAGGATGGAGACCTCTTCCCCTCGCTGGTCCTCGGTAACGACCTGGTCGATTTCCCCAACGGCCGCAAATTGAACTCGTTCATCGGCGAGATCGGCGGTTCCGCCGAATGGGCGGTAGGCGTGCTGCCACTGGTCTGGCGGGGTGGCCAGGCGATCGGCATGATGACCAGCCAGTCGGCTCTCACCCGCAAGGATCTCAGCCCCGAGCAAAAATGGAAAGAGCGCTTCCACTTCACCGAGGAAGAGTTCATGGCCATCCAGGATGCCCGTTTCGAACACAAGCCGTACTTCACGATCTTCGACATTCTCGAAGAACCGTTTGCCGGCGGTATTGCCTGTTTCGGTGGCATTACCGATAACATGTTCCTGCCGGAGATGGAAGGAGTCAGCTCCAGCGCCGCGGATAACACGGTGACCGTGAATGTGCTGTCCACCAACTCCCTGGGATTGACCGAACTGTGGAAGCTGACGTTTGCCTGCACCGACGGTCTGGAGAAGACAGTGGATGCCTTCCTGCCACCCAAACAGCGGCTTATCAACCTGAAAGGCAAGGACCTAGAGTCAGCGATCGGTCGCGTGCTCGATGATCCGGTGCTCCGCGAGCGCTATCGTATCTTCTTCAACAACGAGTACTATCCGGCCCTCATCCCGGTGCGTGAGAAGATGGTCCTGCTGCATCGGGCGATCGAGGGCCTGATCGCGCGTGGGGCACTCGCCGATATCGATCGGGAGATTGTCGAAACTACGCTGAAGCTCGCCAGCGAGTGGTTTGTGAACGATTAAGCCACCAAAGACTGTATCACTAATAGTAGCAGCCGTCGATAACACAAATCGACGGCTGTTTCTTTGTGTCACTACTCGTAGCTCTCAACCAGCAAAAGACTTGCGCCGGCACTCTCCTTGGATCAATTTACCTGTCAGGCGTGCGATAGCTTTTGACACCCGCGCCGATAAAATCGTCTTGAGGTCACAGAATCTCATAACCGACCGCAGGGTCTATTTTCGCCATTCGGGAGGCATATGCGAATTCCTTCGCTTTTGGTTGCGGCACTTACTGTCGCTGTCGTGTTTGGTGTCGTTGGTCCGGTCCTTGGCGGACACGCCCCGACACCTAAGGACTACGAGGACAAGATGGAATCAAAACGTACCGCCATTCCGGCCTACGCCGTCACGGCGCACCGGGTTGGCAAGATGGTGCTGGGGATCACCAATAACG
Source organism: candidate division GN15 bacterium (assembly GCA_014729205.1). Taxonomy (GTDB): domain Bacteria; phylum Zixibacteria; class MSB-5A5; order GN15; family FEB-12; genus WJKG01. The sequence continues at coordinate 2,503 of WJKG01000070.1, forward strand.
GCACGTTCGGGTCCGAATACAGCCGCGCCGGCAATGTCGACTTCTTCACCGGCGAGGAGGTCATCTCCTGCGAGTACCCCAAAGGATCCAATGTCGGCTATCTGTACGCAGGCGCCTTCTGGATTGGAGCCGTGGTCGGACGCGACACTCTCGTCTCTCACGGAGCCGACGGCTGGGCCTACCAGGTGAATACTCGCGAGTTTCACCCCGACGAGCGTCCTTTTGGCGAACCAATCTTTCGTTCCATCATTGACCCCAACGCCCCCGAATACGAAGATGCTGTGAGTGAGGAGGACTTCATCGTCCGCTACTCCGACACCCTTACAGAAGGCATGGAACCGGACTACTTTGGCCGCAAATACATCCCCCTGAATATCCAGGTGACCGAAGCATCCTATGCCTGGTCCTACCAGTACGCCGAGGATATCGTGCTTTTTGACTACCAGGTGAAGAATATCGGCACCCAGACGCTCAGTGGCGTCTATATGGGAGTATTCATTGACGCCGACGTATCATTCGAGGCCGACGATCTCGCGGGTGCTCAAGACGATCTGGCGGGCTTCCTGGAGACCTATCCGGCCACCTGCGGACAATGCGACTACCAGGACACTGTCTTCCTGGCCTGGACAGCCGACAACGATGGCAACCTCGATGCGGACAACCCGGCACCACACACCACGGCGGCCCGCATAGTCCGCACACCGCAGCCGGAATTAGATGTCTCCTTCAACTGGTGGGTCGCCAATCCGGATCCCCAGAAGGACTTCGGGCCACGGGAGCGACCATTCCACGGTAAATGGGAGGAGCCATACCGCGACTTCAAGACCGGCGGCAGCGGTACTCCCGAAGGCGATGCCAACAAGTACTATGTGCTGCGCAATCGTGAATTCGACTACGACCAGGCGTTTACGGCCTCAATCACGTCCAATGATCCTTTGTGGCTGCCGCCCAATCCGCAGACGAAGGACAGTCTCACCAATGGTCTGGACACACGCTTCCTGCTGTCGTTTGGGCCGTTCGATATCCGCCCCGGAGAAAATCTACCGCTTTCATTCGCCTACCTCGCCGGCGAGGATCTGCACACTGTCCCTGGCAATGGCGATAACCTCGCCGAAGAAAGCTATGATCCGGTGGCGTACTACGCTAATCTGGATTTCTCCGATCTGGGGCTGAACTCCCGGTGGGCCTCGTGGATCTACGATAATCCGGGCGTGGACACCGATAATGATCGTGATTCGGGGGTGATCTATATCTGTGTCAACGACTCGGCCGTGGTCGACTCGACAGAGGTCTTCGACCCCGACCTTGGCGAGGATGTCTGGGTCTATCAGTACAAGCCCACAGAGGCTGATACCTGCTGGATCGAAGGAGATGGTGTACCGGACTTCAAGGGCGCCTCGCCGCCACCGGCACCGAAGGTCTGGGTTGAACCTGGAGTCGGCAAACTGCATGTGCGTTTCAACGGTGTTCGCTCGGAAACCACTCGTGACGTCTTCTCGCGCGAGATCGATTTCGAGGGCTACCGTGTCTATCTCGCTCGCGATGAACGCGCCACGAGCTATTCCGTGGTCGCCTCTTACGATCGCGAGGACTTCAACAAGTGGGTCTTCGATGATGACCCCCGGGTGGATGACTATGTCCTTCTGGATCCTCCTTTCACACTGAAGCAGCTCCGCTGCCTTTATGGTGACTCCTGCGATGACCTGTCGTTCTCGCCGCTGCAGTACACACGGAGTAGTCCGCTTCGAATTGGCGATTCCACGTTTTATTTCGAGAAGCAGGACTACAATGTCTCTCAATTAGGCGTTCAAACACCAATCAAGAAGCGATTCCCCAACCAACCATACCCCTCGAGCCTGGTACCGGACTCGGCGAGGCCGGAAGAACTCACCGAGGACGGCTACCTGAAGTACTTCGAGTATGAGTTCACGATCGAGGGCCTGCTTCCAACTGTGCCATACTGGGTCAATGTCACTGCCTTTGACTATGGATCACCCCAATCGGGGCTGCCATCGCTGGAGACATCGGTGACGGTGAACTCAAACATGGCCTACCCCCTGGGCTCCACCGGTACCCGGGCCTTGAGCAACAATGAGATCTACGTCTATCCCAACCCTTATCGAATCGATGCCGGCTACCGTGGTCGTGGCTTTGAAGGACGCGCCAATGAAGACCGCCCTGATGATCGGGTACGCGCAATTCACTTCGCCAATGTCCCGCCCAAGTGTACTATCCGGATTTACACGCTGGATGGCGACCTGGTGCGGGAACTGGTCCATGACCAAGACCCTGCAGACCCAACATCGAACCACGCCCAGTGGAATCTGATCACCCGAAATACGCAGTTGGTGGTCTCGGGTCTCTACTATTGGACGGTTGAGAGCGAGAATGGTGAGGTACAGATTGGCAAACTGATGATCCTTATGTAGCCGCAATTGTCGACTTCAGAAATGTTATCTAGCTGTCCAACAGTGTCTTGCAATTAAATGACGTTGGTTGACGTAGTTGTCAATCTTGACCGTTCCGTACAGAATACGGACTGATTAAGGCTATCTTGCAAAGCAACTTACGCTTGCAAAATCGCGAAAAATCATTACTTTGGTGATGGTAGTGTAGTCTCCAAGTCAGTCAACGTTTACTCACCTGGCCTCACCGCGCTGGAGTGACAGCAAAGAGAATGGACCCCGCATGCACAAATGGCTATTTCTATTGGTGGCTGTCGGCTGCCTGATTCTGGGGGCAATGGCCTCCGCCGACCAAAACCCGTACAAAGAATCGCTCCCCATTGGTCTCACAGATGAAGAGAAGACACGCCTGGATGAGATCGGCATCAACCACACCGTGACTGCTCCGCCCACCGGCGAGTTGCGCAATTGCGCCGAGTGGGAACCCTCAGAGGGCGTCATTATTCGCTACCCTCTGGGCATACCGGTTTCACTGGTGGCTGAGATGTCAGAAAACGAGATGGTGACGGTAATCGTTTCGTCCAGTTACTACGAAAACCAGGCCACCAATACGTTCACCAATGGTGGTGTCAATATGGCCAATGTCCAGTTCTTCTACGGCACGACAGACAGTTGGTGGACCCGTGACTACGGCCCGTGGTTCATTTTCGAGAACAAGACAATGGCCATCGTCGACCACATCTACAACCGTCCGCGCCCTAATGATGATGAGATTCCCGAGGAACTGGGTGCGGATTGGGGAATGTCGGTCTATGGCATGCCTCTGGAGCACACCGGCGGTAATCACATGTCCGACGGACTGGGAATGTCGATGTCGACAGAGCTTGTTTACAACGAGAACCCATATATCAGCCACGACTCGGTCAAGACCGTTATGGAAGCCTATCTTGGCAATGACTATACCGTGCTGGACTATATCGAGTATGGCGGCATTCACCATATTGACTGCTGGGCCAAGTTCCTGAATCCGACGACCATTATCGTAAAGGATGTCCCCCCGAGCCATGCGAGTCATGATCGGCTTGATGCCCGCTGCAACTACCTTGCACAGCAGACCTCACCGTGGGGTCGCCCCTACACAATCGTGCGCGTGTACGCTCCCAACGATGAGCCGTATACGAACTCCCTGATCCTCAACGACAAGGTTTATGTGCCCCTGTACGGGACATCGTGGGACGATGACGCCATCGCCACGTATGAGGCGGCCATGCCCGGCTATGAAATCATCGGCTTCACCGGATCCTGGTACAGCAATGACGCTATCCACTGCCGAACCATGGGAGTGCCGGATCGCGAAATGCTGTTTGTGGATCATATGCCGCTGTTCGATGCCGAGGATACGGTCAGCCAGTATCGTGTTGCGGCTCGAGTTGATGCCTGCTCTGGCGAAATGCTGATTCAGGACTCGTGCAAGGTCTTCTACCGTGTCGATGGCGGATCCTGGCAGAGTGTCGCGGCACCGCCGAGCGCCTTCCAGGATTCTGTTGTTGGGTTCATCCCGCAGCAACCGGCTGGAAGCCAGATAGACTACTACATCCAGGTGGCTGACCTCTCTAATCGTGTCGAGACACACCCGTTTATTGGAGCCCCCTGGGCACACACGTTCCAGATTCTCGAAACCAACGTTGCGCCGCAGATCGTCTGTGACGATACCCTTTGGCTGTGGTCCGGCGAACAGCTGGCTTTCTGCCCTGAGATCATCGACCCCGATGACACCATGCATACGGTGTCGTACAGCGGCCAGCCCGCGTGGGCAACGCTCGCCGGGGACAGCCTGGTGGGACAGGCACCAAATACGAAGGAGCATATCGTGTTTACGGTCGAGGTTGACGACGGACAGGCCCAGGCCAGCGCGGATGTGACGCTCGATGTGTACATCTGTGGAGATATCGATGACACGGGAGACGGCCCCAATGTCAGCGATCTGACATACCTGGTGGCCTATCTCTTCAACGATGGCAGTGCACCGGCCGTCGAACTGGCAGCCGATGTGACAGGAGATACCCAGGTTAACGTGCAGGATCTGACCGCCTTGGTGGATTACCTGTTCGCCGGCGGATCGGCGCCGTCATGCGCGCCCGTAGATTAGCGGACTCACTGGTAGCCCGTCGTCCGCTCTCGGTGAGGCCGCGAGGGTCGTGCCGATGACGACAGAGTGGAATACAAGGTGAGCGGTCGGGTCGGTTGCTTAGACGCCACCACTGGACTGATGTTGTCCGGTTTTAGATTGCTAACGGTCAACATCGCGATATATTGAATGAACGTCGGCCGCGTGCGTGCCACCTGGTCGACTCATACAAATCAGGTACGAATTGTTACGTCAGATTACATTCAGAGTCTTTAATCCAAAGAAAGGACCTCGCATGCGCAAGGTAGTGCTAATGATTGCGGTTGCGGTCCTCTTCACTGCGAGTTTCGCAACAGCGGAAACCATCGACCTGGGCGCTAAAGCCTACGATGCCGCTGTAGTAGTGGAGGAGTCCAACGCCGACCGTACGGTGGTCCGATTTGAGCTGGATGCCTTCGAGCGCCAGCCGGTCGAGATCAACGGCGACGTCTATTATACCATTGATGGTGAGGACATCCATGTCCTCCTGAACGAAGGCAAGCCGGCGGTAGCCCGGTTTGCGGAAGCCATTATCATTCCCGATAATGCGCATATGAAGATCAATGTGCTCGAATCCGAGTACGTTGACCTGGAAGACTTCCCGATTGCACCCTCCAAAGGTAACCTGCTTCGTAATGTCAATCCTGACGAAGTACCGTACACCTTTGGACAAGTCTACCAGACTGACCAATTCTATCCAGAGAATCTGGCCTCACTTCGTGAGCCATACATCCTCCGCGACTATCGTGGTTCGGTAATTGAACTGAATGCCCTTCAGTACAATCCCGGAGCCAAGACACTCCGCGTGTATACGTCGGTGACAGTGGAAGTGGTGTCCGATGGTCCCGGTCAGGTAAACGTGCTTAAGAACGACCGTGAAACTTCCGTGACGGAGTTCAACTCTCTCTACCAGCGTCGTTTTATCAACTACGACCAGTCGGCCAAGTACACGCCCGTGGAAGAGTATGGCGACATGCTCATTATCACCCACGATGCATTCAACTCGGCCATGCAGCCGTTTGTCGAGTGGAAGCTCCAGAAGGGTATCAAGACGACAATGGTCGATGTGTCCACGATCGGTAACACCACGACCAACATACAAAACTACATCCAGAACTTCTACGACGATACGAACAACAACCTGGCCTGGGTGCTGCTGGTTGGTGACTACCAGGAAGTAGTCACACCAAGTGCCTCCGGCGGCGCCTCCGATCCGACCTATGCCAAGGTAGCCGGTGGCGACAGCTATCCGGACATCTTCGTGGGGCGCTTCTCTGCGGAAAACATCGCACAGGTCGAGACCCAGGTTGAGCGCACGATCGAGTATGAGAAGACTCAGCATGGCGACTCCTGGCTCCACAAGGGTATCGGTATCGCCTCAACCGAGGGTCCCGGTCACCAGGGCGAGTATGACCATGAGCACATGGGCAATATCCGTGATGACCTGCTTGCCTTTACATACACCGAAGTTGACGAGTTCTACGGCTATAGTGCCTCTGCTTCCGATGTGACCAACTCGCTCAACACCGGCCGTGGGTTTATCAACTAC